>DATGEL010000007.1 GCA_035310145.1 Dehalococcoidia bacterium | reverse complement strand
CCGCGCACTGGCTGGCCGCTCTCGAGCTGAGGGACGAGATCGAGCAGGTCGCCGCGGACCTCTGGCGGCACTTCGGCGGAGCAGCGGAGGGAGATCCAGAGGACTTCGCGCGCTATCTCGGCAGTTAGTGCCTCACCGGTTGCGTGCGCCCTGCCCCACCGACGATTCCTACGCGAGCGGCGAGCCGGTATCGAGTGGCTTGAGCAGCGGCCCGGCGCATTCGTTCCGCGGCGATCGAGCGATGCCCCTCCACCCTTCCCATCTCCCGTCCTGCAGCGGGAAAGGAACGGAGACGAGGGGCTGCGCCGCGGCCAGAACTGCACTTTTCCGCGTTTATGTGGGCGGTTTATGTGGATTATGCGTGGTCGGCCCCGCGGCCGGGCGGCACCATCAACCCATAGCAACCGGCTCCCGAGTCGCGGAGGACGACGCTCATGACCGCCAGCCCGACACTTCCTGAGGCACTCTGCGACCTTCCGGTCGAGACCCTGCGGCGTCGCGCCGCCGAGGAGACCCTCCGCTACCGCCGCGGCGACGAGCACGACGATCGCTTCGCCTTCGAGCTGTTTCGGCGTGCCTTCCGTGAGCGCTGCGACAAAGCCTGGGCCGCGCTGCTGTCGTTGTACAACCCTCAGGTTGTCTATTGGTGCGCTCGCGCCCGCGTCAGCCGCGAAGAGGTCGAGGAGCTGGTGTCCGCGACCTGGGCGAAGTTCTGGCGCAGCTTCTCGGCGGAGAAGCTCGACGAGGCGCCCCAGACCAGTGCGGTGCTGCGCTATCTGAAGCTCTGCGCCAGCAGTGTCGCCATCGATGCCGGCCGTCGCCGTACCGCCGCCCTTGTCCTCGGCGAGGACTCCTTGCTCCAAGAAGCGGCTTCACCGATCGATGGCCTGCTCGACCAGATCGGCCATCAGTTCCTCTGGCGCGTGATCGAAGACCATTTGCACACGGTCGGCGAGCGGGCGTTCATGCAACTCACCTTCCACCAGGGCATGAAGCCGGCGGAGGTGCAGGAGCTGCGGCCGGACCTGTTCGCCACCGTGCAAGAGGTCTATCGCGTGCGACACTGCGTGCTCAATCGCCTGCGCCGCTCGCCGGCGCTGCGCCGCTGGCAGGAAGCAGCCGACGAGCAGCCCGGCACGGCGTGTCTGCGCTGAGTCACGCAGACGGTCGGGGTGGCCGGAAGGCAATGCGCCGGTCAGCCGGCGCGGAGGCTGGTGGGGCTCTCCGAGCGCGTCATCACGCCTTCCTCGAAGGCCCCGGTCCACAAGCGCACCGCGAGCAAGTCGCTGGGGCAGAGGCCGAGCGTGGGGCGGGCACTCGTGTAATCGATGAAGGCCGTCTGCGCCGCCCGGCGAATGCGCTGGCAGGCCGATGGATGCGCCGTCGGCAGCTTGAGGGCGACGCCCAGCGCCGGGCCGCTCAGCTCGGCGAAGCGCCCGCCGGCCTGGCGACCGTCGTTCTTCAGAGCCTTCCCCGCGAAGGTTCCCTCGAATTGCCGGATGGTGCGCTGGGTTTGGTTCATCGCTGGCTCACCCATGGCTGGAGATTGCTGATGGCCCGCGAGCGGTCCGTTCATGGCGAGCATCGCGCCCGGCGCCTGCAACGTGCATCAGGGGATCTCCGTAAAACCACGGTTGAGTAACGGTTGAGAAACGGCGTCGAACTCAAATGCGGTAGCCGTGCAGCTCCGCGATCGCCGCGCGCACGTCGGCGTCTTCAATGAACGCCGCGCCACGCCGCTCGCGGAGCTGCTGCGCGCGCGTGATGATCGGGGCCAGCGGCGCGCCCGCGGGCGGCGGTGTGATCCAGGTCAACAGCTCGATCGTGACGCCATTGGGGTCGAAGAAGTAGATCGAACGCTCGTAGCCTCGATCCACCGGCCCCTCGAACGCAACGCCGGCCGCCCGCAGGCGCGTCGCCGCCCCCGCGAACGCGTCCGCCTCGACGTCGAAGGCGAGGTGGTCCATGCCGCCGTTACCCTTGCGCGCTTCCTCGTAGAATGAGAGGTCGGCGCCTTCAACCGGCAGAAAGTAGGCGATGAAGGTGTCGTTGCCCGCATGGAAGAAGAGGTGCTCTTCCGCGGGGAAGTCGAGGTTCGGCTGCCGCAGCACGATCTCCATGCCGAGCAGCTCGGTGTAGAAGCGGATCGTCTCCTCGCGCTTCGTGCCGGTTAGGCCGGGATGCGAGACGCGGGTTGTAAGCGGCATGGCGGAAGCTCCTCGTCGGCGGCGCGCGCTCGGCGGGCCGGCCGTCCCATGGTATCGCGCCGCTTGATCGTTCAATATCCGCGTCTGCCGCGCGACCGTATCGACTGGCCGCGCCAACACGGCACTACCGGCCGTCGCCCTGCGACCCGAACGTCCCGGATCGGAAGCCAGGGCGCGGGAGTAGGATGAAATCGCCGGCATGGCGGCAACTCCGAGTCTGGTTCGATGCAGAGCCGGGCAGAGCGTGGAGACCGTTGTCGCGCTCGTGCCTTACCAGATCGGGTGCCTGCCGGCGGAGGTGCCCTGATGGTGCTGGTTGCAATCCTGATCGTGCTCGGTGTCGTCGTGGTTGCCGGTCTGGTCCTCGCCGCCGCGGGGCACATGTTGGTCAACGTCGGCGGCCAGCAGGTCGGCCTGGTCGAGCGCAAGTACGTCGGCAAGCCACTGCCGCCGGGGCGCGTCGTGGCCTTGCCGGGCGAAGTTGGGATCCAGGCGCGGGCGCTGCAGCCCGGTTTGAAGCTGCTGCCGCCCTTCCGCTACCGCGTCGCCAAGGGCGAGATGATCGTGATCGGCGAGGACGAGGTCGGCCTGATCGAGGCGATCGACGGCCTGCCGCTCGACCCTGGCCGCATCTTCGCCCGCCACGTTGACGGCCACGACTCCTTCCAGGACGGCGAGGCGTTCCTGCGCAACGGCGGCCAGAAGGGGCCGCAAGTCGACCTCTTGCCGCCCGGCAAGTACCGCATCAACACCTATCTCTTCCACGTGCGCAATGAGCCGGCCGTGCTGGTGCCGCAGGGCCAGGTCGGCCTGGTCAGCGCCCGCGACGGCGCGCCGATCGCCGCGGGGCGGCTGCTGGCGCAGGCCGTGCCCGGACATATGGGCTTCCAGCACGGCCAGACCTTTCTCGACAGCGGCGGCCAGCGCGGACCGCAGATCGAGCTGCTGCTGCCCGGCCGCTACCGGCTCAACACCGACCTGTTCACCGTCGAGGTGCAGCCGGCGACGATCGTAGGCGCCGGACAGGTTGGCATGGTGACGGCCAAGGACGGCGCGCCGCTGCCGCCCGGCGAAGTCGTCGCCGCCTCGGTCGAAGGGCACGACGACTTCCAGAACGCCTCAGCCTTTCTCGCCAGCGGCGGCCAGCGCGGCCCCCAGTACGACCTGCTTAAACCGGGCACCTACTACATCAACCCGATGATGTTCGACGTGAAGCTCGACCTCGTGGCCGCGGTCGAGCGCGGCGAGGTGGCCGTGCTCGTCTCCAACGTCGGCAAGCCCTCGGAGACGATGTCGGAGGCGGATCGCGAGTCGGTGGGGCAGGAACGGTACGTCGTGCCCGTGGGCTACCGCGGGATTCAGTCCGAAGTGCTCGGTCCCGGCGTCTACTACCTGAACCGCTGGGCGCACATCGCCTACATCATCCCGACGACCAACATGACGATCGACTGGGCGGACGAAGACACGGGCACCGAGCAGCAGGGGGTGAAGCGGGCGCAACTCTTCGACCCGCTGGAGGTGATCAGCCACGACGGCTTCGTGATGAAGGTCTCGGTCAAGGTCGTGATCCGCATCCGGCCGGAGCAGGCGCCGTACATGGTGGCGAAGATCGGCTCGATCGACAACCTGATCGCGCACGTGATCCACCCGATGATCGACTCCTCCTTCCGCAACCAGGCGTCCTCCACCGAGGCGATGAACTTTATGCAGGACCGCGCGGTCGAGCAATCGAAAGCGGAGCAGCGCACGCGCGAGGAGCTGCTCAAGTATCACGTCGAGTGCGTCTCTGTCTTGATCTCACGCATCATCCTGCCTGAGGAGTTGATGGAGATCCAGGTTAAGCGCGTGATCGCGGCGCAGCAGCAGGCGATGTTCATCGAGCAGCAGCGCTCGGAGCAGCAGCGCATCGCCACGGAGAACACGCGCGCCACGGCCGACCGGCAGAAAGACCTCGTCTCCGCGCAGATCGGCGTGCAGGTGGCCGAGCAGACCAAGCAGAAGACGATCATCGAGGCGGAGGGCCGCGCCCGCGCCGTGGCCGTCGAAGGCGAGGCCGAGGGCTCAAAGATCCTGGCCGTGGGCACGGCAACCGCGGAAGCCTACGACAAGCAGGTGGAAGCGGTCGGCCAGGCGAATCTTTCGGCGATCGAGCTGATGAAGGCGATTGCGGGCGCGGGCCTGAAGATTACGCCGGACATTGTGGTCGGCGGCACTGGCGGCGACGGGGGCAACGCCATGTTCTCGGCCTTCCTCGCCCAGATCCTCGCCGGCAATCGCGTCGCAATCGCGCCGCCCGCGCAGAACGGCGCCGGCGGGACGCCGGGGACGTAGCGGCGTGTGGCCCTCGCCCTCACCCCCGTCCCCTCTCCCTCTCCCAATCCTGGGAGAGGGAGAGGGGCGATCCGGCGGAGGAAGTTCCGAAGGGCGCCGGGTAAGCAATCTCCTGTGGGGGCGCAACCCGCCGTCAGTCGGGTAGCCCGACGCCATGCGAGCCGTGCTCCGCTCGATCGCCCCTCGCCCAGGATTGGGACCATGAGATTGACCGGGGGTGAGGGCCGAACGGCCGTCGTGCGCGATACTGACAGCGTACGAGGCGCTCCAGTGCTGCCCAATGGGCTCGGCCGCTACGCGATCATCGGCACGCTTGGCTTCGGCAGCTTTGCCGCGGTCTACCGCGCCCACGACCCGCTGCTCGACCGGCAAGTAGCGCTCAAGGTGCTGCTGCCGCAGCTTTGCGCGGATGCCGAGGACCGCAAACGCTTTCTCGCGGAGGCGCGGGCGCTCGCCGCGCTGCGCCATCCCCACATCGTCACCGTCTTCGAAGCGGGCGAGGCGGACGGCTCTCCGTACTTCGCCATGGAGCTGGTCGAAGGGCGCACGCTGGCGAACCTGATCGCGGAGCAAGGCGCTCTGCCGATCGATCGCGCCCTGCCGCTGCTGCGCGATCTCGGCTCGGCGCTGGATGCGGTGCACGCCGCCGGGCTGGTGCACCGCGATGTGAAAGACAGCAACGTGATGCTGGAGCCGGGCGGCCGCCTGGTGCTGATGGACTTCGGCATCGCGCTGGCGACGAACCGCGCCCGCCTCACGCAGCTCGGCTACGGCATGGGTACGCCGGAGACCGCCGCGCCGGAGCAGATCCGCGGCGAGGCGGTCGGCCCGGCCGCGGACATCTACGCGCTCGGGGTGCTGGCGTATCAACTGCTGAGCAGTCGGCTGCCCTTCACCGGCGACGTGGCGCATGTGCTCTACGCCCAGGCGCATCTGCCGCCGCCGCCGCTTTGCGAAATCAACCCCGCATTGCCGCCGCGCGTGTGCGCCGCCGTCGAGGCCGCACTGGACAAAGACCCGGCGCTGCGCCCGGCGAGCGGGGCTGAGCTGCTGCGAATGCTGGAGGGCGGGGCAGGGCCGGGCGGGGGTGGTCCGGCGTCTCCGATGCGCGCCGTGGACGCACTGGGCTTCAACCGTCTCCAGCGGACGGAGACTCCCCCGCAGGGGACGGTGCAAACACAGCGCCTGACCCTTGAGGAGCCGCGCGAGCGGCGGCAGCGACGCGGGCACAGCATGCCCTCGCCCGCGTACCTGTGGCCGATCGTCTGGCGGATTACGGGCAACGGCGACGGCCACTCCGATCTGTTCCCGCTGCAAGCCGGGCTCACGGTCGCGCGCATCATTCACCGCGCCGAGCCGCCCTCGCGCTTTGCGCTGCGGTTGTTCGACAACCGGCTCGATCCGACGGCCACGCTCGTCGATCTGCCGCGCAATACCGCCTACGACGGCCTGCGCGCCTGCGCCCCGTCGCGCGGCGGCCGCTTTTTGGTCGGGGCACGCACGACAGGCGTTTGGTCGGTGGAGCTGTCGCAGCCTCCCGTCGCGGAGCTTGAGGAGGCGGCGCGCGGCGCAGCCGAGGGCAGCGGCGACAGTGTGGCCTGCATCCGTCTGCCCGCAGGCGAGGTGCATTTCAGCATCGACCACCGCGCATGGAGCAGCAGCCCGTTCCGCGTGACGCTGGTCGACCAGAACTGTTCCTTCGCCGAAGTGCTGGCAACAGCGGCCGGGACCTTCACGGGCAGCGCCGTACGCCGCCTCCGCATCAGCGGCGTCTACATCCTCATCGTTGAAGCCGAGGGCGCCTGGAGCGTGCGCGTGCGCTGAGCGGCCGCGCGCTCAAAACAGCGCCAGCGGGTTGGCCGGCGAGCCGGTGCCGCCGACCACGCGCAGCGGCGCCACCGTGAGCATGAACTCGCAGCGGCCTTCCTGCGCACAGGCTTCAGCGAGCGGCTGCAAGAGCGAGTTGTCGATCAGCGCCACGCCGAAGGCGAAGATCGCCGCGTGCATCGTCCAGGGGATGCCGTACTCGTTGGGCGAGGCGTCCATCAAGTCCCAGCTCAGCACCGCGATGTCGTTCTCCTTCAGGAAGCGCAGGCAGGAGGCGTGCAGCCCCGGCGACGGCGAGCCGCCCTTCCACTCGGGGTTGGCCGCGTGCCAGGCCTCACGGCCGGAGTAGACGCAGAGCGCGTCGCCCGGCTCCAGCTTCACGCCCTGTTTCGCCGCGATCTCCTCCAGCTCCCAGCCGTGCACCGGCTTCGCTTCTGTCACGTACGGCTCGCCGCGGAAGCGCGGCACGTCCAGCAGCACGCCGCGCGTGACGATGCCCTCACGCCACTGGTCGATGTCGTTGAGCACGGCGCCCAGCGGTGTCAGCACCTGCTCGACCGTGCGACCGTTCCACAGGCCCTTTTCGTCCCAGACGTGGCAGAGCGCATCGACGTGCGTGGTCGCCCAACCGTGGTACTGAATGCCGTAGAAGTCCACCGCCGCGCCGCCCGAGCCGCGGTCCATCCAGCGAATCCAGTGCTGCGCGGGCGTGGGGTTGTTCGGCGCCGGCGTCTTCGGCCACTCGCGGCTGAGCGAGGCGCTGCGGCCCGTGCGCACCAGCTTCGCCGCCGCCACCCGCTTCGCCGGCGTGATCAGGTTGATCGCGCCCTTTTGGTCGTCCGCGCCCCAGCGGTTCCAGTTGTTCTTCTCGCGAATCCAGGAGAGGACTTCTTCCTTGCTCGGCACCGTGCGCTGCATCATTGCGCCACTCCTCCGCTGATCTGCCCGGCCCCTCTGGCCGTGGCGGCCACCGAATCGCATGAGGCATGAGGCCTGAGGTATGAGGAACGTAGCACGTCAGGCGGGCAACTGTACGCTGCCGTCCGCGGCGAACGGAAAGTGCGGGTTCCAGGCGACCTCCCAGGGATAGCCGTCCGGATCGGCGAAGTAGCCCGAATAGCCGCCCCAGTCGGCCTCGTGCGCCGGCTTGATCAGCGTCGCGCCGGCGGCGACGGCCTGCGCCAACACGGCGTCGGCCTCGGCCCTGCTGCCGACGTTGTGCGCCAGCGTGATGCCGCCGAAGCCGCCGCCGCCGTCCGCCAGGTTGGCGTCGGCGGCGAGCAATGTCCGCGGGTAGAGCGCCAGCACCGCGCCGCGCGTGTGGAAGAAGGCGATCTGGTCGCCGCCGGCGCCGGAGCGCCGCCAGCCGAGACCCTGCTCGTAAAACCGGATCGAGCGCTGCAGGTCGGCGACGCCGAGCGTGACGATGCTGATGCGCGGCTCCATGGGGCGCTCCTCTCGCAAGAACAAATGTTCTCACTGTATGTCCACCCGCTCGACTCTGCAACCGCGGCTTGACAGCCGATCAACGCGGCGCGGCGCTCGCCTCCTTGATCGCGGCGCTGATGCGGTCGATCACCGGCAGCACCTCGGTCTCGCCCTTCGGCGGCAGCACGAAGATCACGCGGTCGGTCCCCGCATCTTCGTAGGCGCGCAGGGCGTCCGCATCCGGCTGGGCGCCGAAGGCGGTGTAGGAAATCGACCTCGGGTCGCGGCCCTTCTCCAGGGCGCGGGCGCGGATCTCCGCCATGCCGCGCACCATGCGCGCCGGCGTGATGAAGTTCGGCATCCAGCCGTCGGCCCAGTCGACGACGCGCTGCCGCGCCCAGCGCGAGCCGGCGCCGATCAGCACGGGGGGATGCGGCTTCTGCGCCGGCTTTGGATTGACCGCAATTTTCTCAAAGTCCACGTGCTTGCCGTGATACTCCGGTTCCCCCTGCGTCCAGATCGCCTTCATCGCGCGGATGCGGTCGGCGGTGATCGCCCAGCGCTTCTCAAAATCCGTGCCGAACAGCTCCGCCTCCTCGCGCAGCCAACCGGCGCCGATGCCGAAGATGAAGCGCCCGCCGGAGAGATGGTCGAGGCTGGCGACCGTCTTGGCGAGCTGGATCGGCTCGTGTTCCGAAACGAGGCAGATGCCCGTGCCGAGCTTGAGCCGCGTCGTCGCCTTCGCGGCGTAGGCAAGCGCCACGAACGGATCGATGATGTGCCAGTACTCCTTCGGCAGAGGCTCACCGGGCGGATACGGCGTGCGCCGGTCGTAGGGGATTGCCGGGTGCTCCGGCACGAACAGCGACTCGAAGCCGCGTTCTTCGGCGACCGCGGCCAGCTTGTCGATCGGCATCGCGTATTCCGTGGCGAAGATCATCAGCGCGTGTTGCATCGCTCGGCTCCCCGGCGGGCGCTTCAAATGCGCCGCGCCGCCGGTGCATTGTAGCCGATAGGCGACAGGCGACAGGCGACAGGGGACCCCGGGTCTTTTCATAGTTGGCCAAGCAAGCGGAGGGCGCGTTCCGGCTTGCCGGCACAGGTGCGCAGAGCGGCGGCGATATTCGCGTGGCCGGCGCGGCGCAGGACGCCGATAACCGTGCTGCGCACGGCCGCGAGCCCTTGGGGGCCGCTGCCGGTGCGCACCTGAAAGCGTTCTTCGCCCTGGGTCACATCGCGGACCCAGGGCAGGCGGTTCTCAATCCCCCAGTGGCCCCGCCAGAGCTGTTGCAACTGCGCGGCCGTGCCGGCGCGGCACGGCAAGCTGGAGACGAGAGAGGCCTCGTCAGCGGAAGTTCGGCGTGTTCAGCGCGCGGAAGGCATCGCGCAGCGGCGGGCGGGAGGCAGCGGCGCTCATCGCGTCTCCTGCAGCGCGGCTTCTGCCGCTGGGCTCGCAGCCGCCGGCGGTTTAGCGCTGAGCCGCCGGCGTCCCTGCATCAGCCGCGTCCGGCCAATTGGCGGCCCTTCGCCAGCCCGCCGTAGCTGCGCACCGGCGCTGGCATCAGGAAGCGGAATCCTTGCTCAAGGATTCGCTCGACGTTCTTCTCGTCCACGTGCGGATGGCCGACCGGCACGTTGTGGTCCTTGCAGACCTGCACGATACGGCCGATCGCCTCCTGCACGGCCGGGTGCTCGTACTGGCGCGGGTGGCCCAGCTCCTGCGAGAGGTCGCCCTCGCCGATCAGGATCACGCCGATCCCAGGCACCTCTTTGAGGATGCGCGGCAGGTTATCGATCGCCCGCACCTCTTCGATCATGATGATCGCCAGGATTTCACCAAGCGGCGCGAGCGGCCAGACGTCGGCGCGGCTGTAATACTCCTGCTGCGTCAATCCCCAGTAGCGGGCGGCGGCGTTGGGCGCGTCGCCGCGCAGGCCGGGCGGATCGTAGAGTGATGACTCCGGCGGGCGGGGGTAGCGACACGCTGAAACGGCGCTGCGCGCCTCTTCCACCGTGCCGACGTGCGGCCAGACGACGCCGTAGACGCCGAGGTCGAGCACCTGCTTCGCCACCCACGAGTTCTGCTCCACGCCGTTCGGCGGTATACGCACGATCGGCGTGACCCGCGGCGCCAGCGAGCCGCCGCTGACGATCTGGCGACGGTTGAGCATGTACTGCAGGCAGTCGCGCAGGGCGCGCACGTCGTAGGGGTTGTGCTCCATCTCGAAGACGATGCCGTCGTAGTCGGCCTGCGAGAGGGCGATAGCGCTCTCCACGTCTGGCGGCGTGAAGGTGGTGAACGCGGGTTTGCCCGCCTCCAGCGCGGCGATCACGCCGTTGAGCCGCGGAATCTCGCTCATGCCTCGCCCTCCTGCCTTGTCGCGACTTGCCTGGGACAATTGGTGTGCGGGCGCCCCGATCGCCGTGGCCGGCAGCGCGAAAGGCACATGCCCTGCGCCGCTGCGGTTGCCTTTCCTCGCCCGCGCGGCGAGGGCCGGTACGAGCGATCGCGGCGCAGCGGGCTTCGATCAGTCGAACCTGGCGCGGCTGTAGAGCCTGCGGGCATTGCCTTCCAGCAGCTTGTGCTCGTCCTCCGCGCTCAGGCCGAGCGCCTTCACCATGCCCAGCGTGTCGTCGAAGTACTTGCCCGTCTTGGGGTCGATCGTGTTCGCCGTGCCCCACATCTCCGTGGCGAACATCAAGTTGTCGGCGCCGGCGATGCGCACCATCGTCGCCATCGTCTCCTGCTCGTAGACGGCCATGTCCCAGGTAACCTTTTTGACGGCCGAGTCGTAGTCCCGCCCCGCCGCCTCGAACAGCGAGCGGATGCGGTTGTGCTGCAAGAGCATGGCCCCGCCGCCGTGCGACATCACCAGCTTGAGCCGCGGGAAGTCGCGGAAAAGGCGCTCGGCCGCCCACATAATCTCGAAGGCGGCGCTGTGATGCCAGGCGATGTAGTGCGAGCCGTTCATATGAAACGCCGGGTTGAGCGTGGCGCTGACGTGGACGTGGCCGGGCACGTCCAGGTCCTGCAGCTTGTCGTAGAGGGGGTACCACCATTCGTCCGCCATCGATGGCGTGAACGGCGGCGCCCCGCCGGAGATGTCCGGATTGACGTTGCAGGCGACGAAGCCCTGCTCCTTGACGCGGAGCTCCAGCTCGTCCAGCCAGCGTTCGGGCGGCACGCCCGGCGACTGCGGCAACTGGCAGGAGGGCGACAGCTTGTCGGGGAAGAGCGCGCAGACGCGGTGGATCAGATCGTTGCAGGCCTGCGTCCAGTAGCGGCTGACCTTCTCGTCGCCGAACTGGTGGCCCATGGCGCCGGCCTGCGGCGAAAAGATCAGCCGGTCGATCCCCTTCATCGCCATGTGCGCGATCTGCTTGTCCTTAACCGAGGCGACGATCGCCTCGTCGCTGATGCTGCTGGATTTGAACGGGCGGGGCTGGTTGCTGCCGCTGATTTGGCCGGCGCGGTAGACGTTCAGCGCCGCCGGCACGGTGGTGTAGTGGTTGTGCACATCGATGACCGGCACGCTCCGCCTCCGCCCGAGTGTGTGTCGCGACGCGGTGCGCCGCGCGACGGCTTCAGTTAACCCCGGCGGGCGGCAGGCGGTCAATGCAGGCGGTCCTGCGGCGACGGCCCTGACTGGCCGGCAGCGCGCGGATGCGCCACAATGGGCGACGCATGGCTGCGAACGCCGTGCCGCGGTCAAAGCAGGAGGTGCGGGCGATGGCGCAGAACCGCGAGGCGGACGTGCGGGGCAAGGTGGTCGTCGTCACCGGCGCGAGCCGCGGCATCGGCCGGGTGATCGCGAAGATGCTGGCCGAGCGTGGCGCCAGGCTGGTGCTGATGGCGCGCAGCACGGAGGCGCATCCCGGCCGCCTGCCGGGCACGATCGAGCACACCGCCGGCGAGCGCCGCGCGGCGGGCGCCGAGGTTGCCGTCGTCGCGGGCGACGTGGCGAAGGAAGCCGACGTGGCCGACTGCGCCCGCGTCACCGCCGAGCGTTTCGGCCGCTGCGATGTGCTGATCAACAACGCCGCCATCAGCGCCGTCGGCTCGGTCGAGGCGCTGCCGTTGCGCCTCTGGCAGCGCTGCTTCGAGGTCAACGTGCACGGGCCGTACATGATGATGCGGCACTTCCTGCCGCTGCTGCGCGCCGCGGCGCCGAGCCACATCATCAACATCTCCTCCGGCGCGGCGCGGCGGGCTTGGGTCGACCACGCCGCGTATTCCGCCTCGAAGGCGGCGATGGATCGCCTCTCGCTGACCGCCGCCGAGGAGTTCAAGCCCGACCGCATCAGCGTGGCGGACCTGATGCTGGAGCTGTCGGTCGTGACCGAGGGCTACGTCTTCAACAGCCCCGGCATCGACACCTCCGACTGGGAGCAGCCGGAGATCATGGGCGAGGCCGTGCTCTGGATCCTGGCGCACGGCGACCGCTACAGCGGCCGCATCGTCACGATCGGCGAGCTGCGCGAGGACTACAAGGACTTCACGGCCGGCCCGCGGGCCTGACGCGTACGACGGGACGAGACGATGGATCTGGTGATTCGCAACGGCACCGTGGTCACGGCGGCGGGCACCGCGCGGGCGGACGTCGGCGTCGAGGGCGAGCGCATCGCGCAGGTCGGCGGCCAGATGGAACGCGCCGCCCGCGAGATCGACGCCACGGACATGTACGTGCTGCCCGGCGGCATCGACCCACACGTACACCTCAACCAGGCGGGCATGACCGGACACCGCCGCGCCGACGACCTCTACAGCGGCACCCGCGCGGCCGCGGCGGGCGGCGTCACCACGATCTGCGACTTCGCCTATCAAGAGCGCGGCCAGCCGCTGCGCCCGGCCGTCGAGGCGGCGCTCAAAGCCGGGCGCGAACTGAGCGTGATCGACTTCAGCTTCCACCCAGTGATCTACGACCCCAGCGAGGCGGCGCTGGCGGAGATCCGGGAGCTGGTAGCCGAGGGCTTTCCTAGCTTCAAGTTCTTTACCGTGATCGCCTCGTTCGAGCGGCGTCTGCCGGAGTATCTGCGGGCGCTGGCGTCGGTCGGCGCGGCGGGCGGCCTGGCGATGATCCACTGCGAGGACCGCGCGATCATCGACTACTGCTCCAACCTGCTGATCGAGCAGGGCAAGACGGGCGTCGAAAACTACCCGGCCAGCCGCCCGCGCGAAGCCGAAGTCAGCGCGACGCAGCACGCGCTGCACCTGGCCCGCACGGCGAACGTGCCCGCGTACATCGTGCATGTCTCCTGCGAGGCTGCCGTGGACGCGGCGCGGGCGGCGCGGCGGGACGGGCAGCGCGTGTACGTCGAGACGCGGCCGATCTATCTCTACCTGACCGAGGACGCCTACGCGCAGGCCGACGGCGCCCTCTACGTCGGCCAGCCGCCGCTGCGCGACGACGCGGACGTGGCGGCGATGTGGCGGGCGCTGGCGGCCGGCGATGTCCACGTCGTGGCCACGGACCACGTCGGCTGGAGCAGGGCGATCAAGCAGGATCCGCAGCACACCTTCGCCACGGTGCCCGCGGGCATGTCGAACCTGGAGACGCTGCTGCCGATGCTCTTCAGCCACGGCGTGGTGCAAGGACGCATCAGTTTAGAGCGCTTCGTCAGCCTGATCTCCACCAACCCGGCGCGGTTGATGGGCCTCTATCCGCGCAAAGGCACGATCGCGCCCGGCGCAGACGCCGACCTCGTGGTCTGGGATCCGCAGCGCACGCGCACGATTCGCGCCGAAGAGATGCACTCGGCGCAGGATTTCGAGGTCTACGAAGGCTTCTCCGTCACGGGCTGGCCCCTGCTCACCCTCTCGCGCGGCGAGGTCGTGTTCGACGGTTCGCGGCCGAGCGAGGCGGCCGGGCGCGGGCGGCTGGCGGCGCGCACGGCGTTTGCCGCCCTCTGAGCGCTGTGCTAAAATCGGCAGCGTGGTCGCGCCGCGCGGCCGCGGTTGACACCTTCCGCGATAGCTCAACGGTAGAGCAATCGGCTGTTAACCGATGGGTTCCAGGTTCGAATCCTGGTCGCGGAGCCCGGCCGGCGGCGAGGTTTCCCGCGCCGAGTGACGATGCAGGCGGCGTCCACGGTTGGCCCGTGGACGCCGCTCCGTACGCTGTCTCAAGCGGGCGTTCCCAAGGCGCCTTGCTCACCTGACCCGCAATTCGTCGGCGGCGGGCGCAATCAATGCCGCCCCACTACGATGCGGCGGGACGGCAAAGTCCGCCACCGGCGTGGCCGCGCCGGGCGCCGCCGCCCACCGCTCAGCGCAGGTTCTTCTCGAAGAAGTCAAGCACCTTGCCCCAGCTGTCCATCGCCTGCTGCGGGCGATAGAGCGGGAAGCTGTAGTACCAGATGCCGTGGCCGGCGCCATCATAGCGGTGGAACTCGTAGTTCTTGCCGTGCTGTTTGAGCTCGGCCTCGTGCTGGTCCACCTGTGCCGGCGAGGGCGCCTGATCGTCGTTGCCGAAAATGCCCAGCACCGGACAGTTGAGATCCTTCGTCATCGTCACCGGCGAGACGGGCTGCTTCTCCGTCAGCTCGTCCTGCACCACGCGACCGCCCCACAGGTCCACCACGGCATCGAAGGCGCGCGAGCTGCAGGCCACAACATAGGCGTGACGCCCGCCCGAGCAGCTGCCGATGATCCCGACCTTGCCGTTGCTGCCGGCCTGCGCCTTGAGGTGCTGCATGGCGCCCACGCAGTCGCCTACCACCTGCGCATCCGCCACGCCGCCCGCGCCGCGCACCTTCGCCGCCACGTCGTCGGGCGCGCCGTGGCCCTCGCGGCAGTACAGGTCCGGGGAGATGGCTGAGAAGCCGTGCTGGGCAAAGCGCCGGGTGAACTCGAGATAGAGCTCATCCCAGCCGGGCAGGTGGTGGACCAGCACCACGCCGGGAAACGGACCGGCGCCCGCGGGGCGCGCGGCATAGGCATGGATGCTGTCGCCGTTGTTGCCGCGAATGCTGATGAACTCCGTGGTGATCGTGGGTATGGCGTTGGTCTGGAACTGGTTCCACGGCATCGTGCTTCCTCCCCCGGAATCTCTTCCTGCACAACGGGCAAGGACCACGCCATTGTGTAGCGCGCGATCGCCTCTGCGGCAAGCGGGGCGCCAGCCTTAGCGAAGATCCCAGAGGTCTACGGCGTTGCCGCCCGCGACGGCCTTCGCCTTCTCCTCGCTCGTGGCCGCGAAGATCGCACGCACCGACGCGGCGGAGTAGCCCAGCGTGCTCTCCGGGTGCGGGTAGTCGCTCGCCCACAGCGCCTTGTGCGGCCCGAGCTGATCCAGCAGTTGCAGTCCGACCGGGTCTTCCTGGAAGGTGGCGTAGCAGTTCTGCCACCAGTAGAAGCTCGGCAGCCGCGCCAGCTTCGGCTTCATCTCCGACTCGAAGTCGCGGTAGATGCGGTCGGCGTCGAACAGCGCCGCGGGCACCCAGTGAATGCCGCCTTCGGTGAAGACGACCTTCAGCGCCGGGTGCCGCTCGAGAATGCCGGCGAAGACCATCAGCCCGAACAACCGCCGGAACGGCGCGAACGTCTGCATCTGGAAGATGCCCAGGGCGCCGGCGCCCCTGGTTTGAATGTTTTCGCCGATGTGGAACGAGATCGGATAGCCGCTGCGCTCGATCGCGTCCCACAACGGTTCCATCGCCCGCGCGTTGTAGAAGATGCCCGGCGGCGCCGAAGGGATCTCCATCGCGTGGAAGCCCAGGCCCCGCAGCGCCTGCAGGCTGTCCTCGGCCGCCTCCGGGTTCCACCAGTTGAGAATGCCGACGCCGTAGAGGCGGTCCGGCGCGGCCTTGCAGTACTCGGCCAGCCACTCGTTGTAGGCATCCATGCAGGCGGCGCGCAGCTCGAGATCCTGCAGACTGACGAGCGAGAGCGTGCGCTGCGGGAAGATGATCTCCTTCTCCACCCCCTCCGCGTCCAGGTCCTTGAGCCGTGCGCCTGTATCGGTGATCCCGGCGCGGCCTTCCACCAGCATCGTGTTCAGACCCGGCACGTCGAGGTTGCGACCCTCCGCCTCCAGGTGCGAGAAGCCGTCTTCGTCCCACCAGAGCTTCGGCGCGCGGTCCTGGAAGCGAGCCGGCAGGCGACCACGCCACAGGTCCGACGTTTCCAGCACGTGACTGTCGGCCGAGACGACGACGGTGCCGGCCGGCAGCGGCGCCCCCTGCGGCGGGATCGCGCGATCGCGCGGCCAGGCGATCGTGTCGCCCGCGACCGAGGGATTGCGCCAGGTCCCGGTGGTCGTCATCATCGCCTCCCCGCGCCCGGAACACGCCGAAGCGCATGCGGCTCATCGTCGCTCCAGGCCGGCCCCGGCCGCAACCGTCTGTACAGCAGCATGGCCGCGCGTGCCGCCGGCCGCAAGCGCTCCTTCGCTCGATTGCTGCGCAGCCCTCTCCTTCGTCCTCCCACGATCCCGTGGGGTGGAGACCGTGCGGGCGTCGGGCGTGCGATCGTCCGGCAACGCCCACGGCGCGGAACGCCGCGCCGTGGGCGTTGCCGGAACGCCGTTGCCTGCCGGTCAGTCGCCGGCCACGGCCGCTCGCGGCCGCACGCTCCGGTCCTGCGCGACCAGGTCGAAGCGATCAAGACTCATCACCTTGTTCCACGCCGCCACAAAATCGCGCACGAACTTCTCCTTCGAGTCGTCACACGCATAGAACTCCGCGATGGCTCGAAGCTGGGAGTGCGAACCGAAGACGAGGTCGACGGCGGTGCCGGTCCATTTGAGTCCGCCAGTCGCGCGATCGCGACCCTCGTACACGTTCTCAGCCGAGGCGGACGCCTTCCATTCCGTGCCCATGTCGAGCAGGTTCACGAAGAAATCGTTGGTCAGCGTCTCGGGCCGCCTGGTGAAGACGCCGAGCTGGGATTGCCCGAAGTTGGCGTTCAGGGCACGCATGCCGCCGACCAGGACCGTCATCTCGGGCGCGGTCAGCGTCAACAGGTTGGCCCGGTCGAGCAACAGGGTCTCAGGCGACAGCTTCTCCCCGGCGCGGACGTAGCTGCGGAAGCCGTCGGCTCTCGGTTCGAGCACGGCGAACGACTCGACGTCGGTCTGCTCCTGCGAGGCGTCCGTGCGCCCGGGCGTGAAGGGAACCGGCACGGCGTGCCCGGCGTTCTGCGCCGCCTGCTCGACGGCGGCGCAGCCGCCCAGGACGATCAGGTCGGCGAGCGAGACCCGCTTCCCGCCGCTCTGCGCGCCGTTGAACTCCTGCTGGATCTGTTCCAGTATCTGCAGCGCCCGGGCGAGTTTGGCCGGCTCGTTGACCTCCCAGTCCTTTTGCGGCGCCAGGCGAATCCGCGCCCCGTTCGCCCCGCCGCGCTTGTCGGTGCCGCGGAAGCTTGCCGCCGACGCCCAGGCGGTGGAGACCAGCTGCGAGATGGACAGCCCCGATGCAAGGATCTTGCCCTTGAGGGCGGCGATGTCGCTTTCCCCGATCAGTTCGTGATCAACCTCCGGAACCGGGTCTTGCCACAACTGCGGCTCCGGTACCCACGGGCCAAGGTAACGCGAGACGGGGCCCATGTCGCGGTGCAACAGCTTGTACCACGCCCTGGCGAAGGCGTCTGCCAGTTCCTCCGGGTGCTCGTGGAAGCGCTTCGCGATCGGCGCGTAGATCGGATCCAGCTTCAGCGAGAGGTCGGTGGTCAGCATCATGGGGGCGTGCCGCTTCGAGGGATCGTGCGCGTCGGGCACGGTGCCCTGGGCCGCTGCGTTGGTAGGCGTCCACTGGTTCGCGCCGGCGGGGCTCTTCGTCAGCTTCCAGTCGTAGTTGAGCAGGTTATCCAGGTAGCCGTTGTCCCACTTCGTTGGCTCGTTGGTCCAGGCGCCCTCCAGGCCGCTGGTGATCGTGTCGTCGCCCTTGCCGCTGCCGAAGCCGTTCTTCCAGCCGAGGCCCTGCGCCTCAAGTGGGGCAGCCTCTGGTTCCGGACCGACGTACTTGATCGCGTCGGCGGCGCCGTGCGTCTTGCCGAACGTATGTCCGCCGGCGATCAGCGCGAACGTCTCCTCGTCGTTCATCGCCATGCGGCGGAACGTCTCGCGGATGTCCTTTGCTGCGGCCAGCGGATCCGGGTTGCCGTTCGGCCCCTCCGGGTTCACGTAGATCAGGCCCATCTGCACGGCGGCGAAGGGATTGGCGAGTTCCCGGTCGCCGCTGTAGCGCTCGTCTCCCAGCCAGGTGTCCTCGGACCCCCAGTAGATCTCGTCGGGCTCCCAGATGTCCTCGCGCCCGAAGCCGAAGCCGAACGTCTTGAGTCCCATCGATTCGATGGCACAGTTGCCGGCGAAGATGATCAGATCGGCCCAGGATATCCTGCGGCCGTACTTCTGTTTGATCGGCCAGAGCAGGCGGCGCGCCTTGTCGAGGCTCGCGTTGTCTGGCCAACTGTTGAGCGGGGCGAAGCGCTGCGCGCCGGTGCCGCCGCCGCCCCGACCGTCGGCGATACGGTACGTGCCGGCGGCGTGCCACGACATGCGGATGAAGAGCGGCCCGTAGTGGCCGTAGTCGGCCGGCCACCAGTCCTGCGAGGTCGTCATCAGCGCGAAAATGTCCTGCTTCAGCGCCTCGACGTCGAGGCGCTGGAACTCCTCTCGATAGTTGAAGTCCGCGCCCAGCGGATTGGGCTGGGGCGCGTGCTGGCGGAGAACCGAGAGGTCGAGTTGATTCGGCCACCAGTCTCGGTTCGACCTGGGCCGGGTCTGCTTGGGAGTCGGGGCGGGGATTGCCGGGTTCTCGCTGTCACTGCCGCGCTCAGACACGTCGATCCTTCTCCTCTTGTGGCTGCTTCCTGGTGCTGGCTCGTTGCGCTTGACCCTGGTTCGTCTGGATGCAGGGTGGTGTCGCCTGGCCGGTGTCACACGCTGCGTGTCCGCTTTCACTCGCCGGACGAGACGGAAGCCGCCGCGGCACACTCGGGACAAAGTCCCCAAAAGGTGACTTCCGCTTCGTCGATCAGATAGCCGTTCGTCTCCGACGGTGCCAGACAGGGCGCCGGCATCGCCGCGCAATCCACGTCGGTCGTCGCCGCGCACAGCCGGCAAACGATGTGGTGGTGGTTGTCACCCACGCGCAGCTCGTACAGGCCGGGACCGCCCGCGGGTTCAATCCGGCGCACCAACCCGGCCGCCAGCAGCGACGCCAGCACGTTGTACACCGTCTGGGCCGAGATGCTGCCCGTACGCGCGCGCACGGCCGCGGCGATGCGGTCCGCGTCGGTATGCGATGGACCCTCGGTGAGCGTCCTGAGGATCTCCAGTCGCGGGGTCGTGATGCGAAGCCCTGCGGCACGCAGGCGCTGGACCGCGTCGTCGTTTTCGCTGGGCATACCTGCACTATCGGCCGTCATTTGGAACCTGTCAAGAATTGGCCGGTGGCGGCGTCTCACGCTATCACACCCCACTGGACCGGCCGGCCGCGGGCAGCGTGGCCCCGTCCGCCCATCATCGTCGGCAGCGAACCGTGGCTGGCCTTCTGCTACGCTGCCAGGAGAACCGCGTGGAGCGAACGACATGACCAGCACGCAAACCCAACGCACACAGGCGGACTATCTGCGCCTCGCCCACGAGCTGTTGCCCGGCGGCGCGGTCAGCACCGAGGCGTTGCCCGACGGCACCGCCTTCGTGGTCGAGCGTGCGCAGGGCGCGCACCTCTGGGACGTGGATGGGCGCGAGTACATCGACTACGTGATCGGCTCCGGACCGATGCTGCTGGGTCACGCGCATCCGGAGGTCGTGGCCGCGGTGCAGGCCCAGGTGGCGCGGGGCACGACCTACTTCACCCTGAACCGCCAGGTGCTGGAGCTGGCCGAGCTGCTGGTGAGCGCCATTCCCTGCGCCGAGCAGGTGCGTTTCGTCGGCTCCGGCACCGAGGCGACGTTCCACGCCCTGCGCATCGCCCGCGCCGCCACCGGGCGGGAGAAGATCCTCAAGTTCGAGGGCGGCTATCACGGCAACCACGACTACGGCATGATGGGCGGCACCCCCGCCGAGCCGCCGCCCTGGCCCGCGGCGCTGCCCGACAGCGCGGGCATCCCCAGGGCCGTGCAGGAGACGGTGCTGATCGCGCCGTTCAACGATGCGGAGACGGCCACCGGCATCATCGCCGACCACGGCGGCGAGCTTGCGGCCGTGATCGTCGAACCATTCCAGCGGGCGATTCCACCCGCGCCCGGCTTCCTGGCGGCGCTGCGCGAGACCTGCCGCCGCCACGGCATCGTGCTGATCTTCGATGAGGTCGTCACCGGTTTCCGCTTCGCCTGGGGCGGGGCACAGGAGCGCTACGGTGTCGTGCCCGACCTCGCGACCTACGGCAAGGTGATCGCGGGCGGCTATGCGGGCGGCGCCATCGCCGGGCGGCGCGACCTGCTGGGCTTCGCCGACCCGGCGCGCAGGAGCGCCGGCGCGGCGATGACGGGCACGCTCAGCGGCAACCCCGTCTCCGCCGCCGCCGGACTGGCCACGCTGCGCGTACTGGAGCGGGAGCGCGCCACGATCTATCCGCGTCTCTACGCCTACGGCGAGCGGCTGGCGCAGGGCATGACCGCGGCCTTCGGCAGGCGCGGCATCGCCGTGCAGGCGCCGGGCGAGGGGCCGATCTTCCAGATCTTCGCGCAGGCCACGCCGATCCGTGACTACCGCGACACGCTCGAGGCGAACGGGGCCGTGTGGAGCGCCTTCTGCCGGGCGATGACCCGCCGCGGCGTCTTCCTGAACGGCGGCAAGGTCTACTGCTCCGCCGCGCACGGCGACGACGACCTGGCCGCGACGCTGGTCGCCACCGAACACGCATTGGACGAGGTCGCCTCGTAGGCTTGCAGCGGCCGGCTTCGCGGCAGCGTGCACGGCGGGCCGGCGACGGTCGGTTCTCAGGCCTGCGGCAAGCGGTAGACGCGCTGCGCCGTGTCATGGAACATGGCGGCGCGCTCGGACGGCGAAAAGCCCCTACTCAGCTTCTTGAACTGGTTCCAGAGCACGGTGTACGAGCAGGAGAGCTTGTCCACGGGAAAGTTGCTTTCAAACATGCAGCGCCGCGGCCCGAACTGCTCGATCGCGTAGAGATACCAGTCGCGGTTGGCGGCCAGCAGCTCGTCCGAGGTTGGCGGGCGCTCGCGTTCGTGCCAGTCGAAGCCGTTCACCGCCATCTGCAGCCCGCCGACCTTGAGCACCACGTTCGGACAGGCGGCAACGGCGGTGAGATCCTGCTTCCACTGCGCGAAGACCTCACCGCGTTTGCCGGCGTAGGGGCCGACGCCGATCGGGCCGCCGAGGTGGTTGAGGATGATCGCCGTATCGGGGAACGCCTTCGCCAGGCCGGCAAGCTCCGGCAGTTGTGGATGGTAGAGCCAGGCTTCGAAGCTCAAACCATACGTCCGCAGATAGGCGAAGCCGCGGCGGAAGTCGGCGTCCAGCAGCAGGTGCGCCGGCGTCGTTGCCGGCTGGTTGGGCAGCACGCCCGGCTCGGCCCAGGCCGCGCGGTGTCGAATGCCGCGGAAGCGCTGCGGGCTGGCCGCGATCTGCGCTTCGAGCACCCGCGCCGCGCGGTCGCCCAGCCGCAGATCGGCGCTGCCCACGATGCCGGCGGCGGCGCGCAGTTCGCCGAAGCCGCCGCTGGCGCTCTGCGCCGCGATGCCCTGCACCCACTCCGTCTCGCCCACCACGCGGAACTCCTCGGGGCCGGCGGCGCGGTACATGGACGTGCATTCGACGAAGACCGTCTGCCGCACGTTCTGCCCCGCCAGGTCGGCAAGCAGATCGTCGAGCACGTAGCGGTTGTTCGGGCGGTGCCAGAGGTGGTGGTGCGGGTCGATGATCGGCAGCTCCGGCTCAAGCGGCTCTTCCCGCGTGCGATCGATCCAGGGTTCGGCGGTCGTCATGGCTGTCCGTTCCTCGGGTACGGGTGCGCCGTGCGGCCGGCGCTCGGGAATTGCTCGGCCCACGCCTTGATCAGGTGGTGAGCGATGGCGATGCGGCCGGGCACGCCGAAATCGACGCTCTCCGGCGCCGCCAACGCCTGGCGGATCTCCTCGCGGGAGAACCAGCGGACGCCGGCCAGCTCTTCCTCGTCCACGGTCACGGCTTCGTCACTCACGTGGGCGAAGCAGCCGATCATCAGCGACATGGGGAACGGCCACGGCTGCGAGGCGTGGTACTCCACCTGGTCGACATGGAGACCGACCTCCTCGTAGACCTCGCGTGCCACCGCCTCTTCAATCGTCTCGCCGTGGTCCATGAAGCCGGCCAGCGCCGAGTACCGCTTCCCGCCCCAGCCGCGGCCGCTGCCCAGCAGGCAACGGTCGCCGCGCCAGACCACCATGATCACGACGGCGTGCGGGCCGGGAAAATGCTCGGCGCCGCAGGCTGTGCACCTGCGCATGGCGCCGCCGGCGGCCACGGCCGTGGGCGAGCCGCAACTGCCGCAGAAGCGGTTGCGCGTGTGCCACTCCAGCAACGAGCGGGCCTGCGCCAAAATGCCCGCCTCCTCCGCCGGCAGCGTGCCCCCGGCCTGGCGGGCGTCGGTGAAGGCCGCGCCCTCGATGCACAGCTCCGCGATCGGATCGGCCAGCGCGGAGAGATCGACGGCGAAGTGCGCCACGCCGTCGCGCAGCCCCAGCAGCAGCGGGACCGTGCCGTCCCCGAGCCGGCCGCAGACGCCGCTGTCGAGCCAGTGCAACGCCGCCTGTGCATCGATCCCGGCGGTGCTGGTGAGCACGTTCAGTCGCCAGAACGGCAGATAGCGGCCCCCGGCGGCGCCGAACTGCGCGGCGAGCCAGGCCTCGTCGCGGCGCTGGTTGGCGGCGCGGTCCAGCGGGTTGCCCGCGAAGGGAATGATCTCGCCCATGGCGTGGTTTCTCCGGCGGCGCGGGTGTTCCCGCTGCGTCCTGCTCGACAATAGCCACCGCTCGCTCCGGACTCAACCGGGCGGCGCCATGCTACGACCGGCCGTCGGCTCGCCGGCCCCGCCGTATACGCCCGCAAGCGGCCGGTAGGCGACGTCATAACCGAAGCCTCGCGGACCGACCACCGCCAGCGCCCGCTCGGTGCGCAACAGCGGCGGCGCGGGAATGCCGAGCACGGCGACGCGCAGGCCGTAGCGCACGATCTCGGTCGTCACCGGCTCGGCCGTCAGCTCGTCCACCAGGCAGATCAGGTCCGGCGCCGTGGCCGCGATCTCGCCGTCGCGCCAGGCGATCAGGTTTTCGTTCTGGAAGGCGATGCGCATGGCGCTGCCGCGACACTCGCCGGAGCCTTCCAGCAGCAGTTCGCCACGGGCAAAACCGGACACCAGCCGCCGCTGCACGTCCGTGACCTTGCCGCGGAAGATCTCCTGTCCGCCGGTCGCCGTGCAGGCGGCGGCCACCGCGTTCTCGTGCAGGCGGCGCGCCTCGCGCACCGCCGCGCCCACACGCTGCGCCAGCGAGAGCGTGCCCGGAATCGCCATGCGCCGCATTTCGGCGCCCGACATCGGCGCGAAGGCGAAGCTGGCGGCGCCGCCCATCGCCACGGTGGCGGCGCGGGCGATGCGCTCCAGGCTCTTTGCGTCCGGCAAATCGTCAAAGACGAGCGTGCTGTGCCGGTAGTCGGCGATCGCGGCGGGCGAGGGCGGCGCACCCTCGATGAAGAACGTCGTCTGCTGCAGCTCGGGGAAGGCGCGGCCCATGCCGTCCGCATCGACCGCGGGCAGACCCGATTGCGCGCTGACGACGAGCGGGATCGTGCTGTTGCTGCCGCCTACTTCGCCCGGCACGATATGCGTCACCGTGCGGCCAAGCCGCTGCTCCAGCCGGCGCAGCGCCGTCAGCGCCTCGTCGCCGCGGATGATGCGCTCGATGCCGATCACCGGCGCGCCCATGCCGCCGACCGAGACGCCGAGCGCGTCGGCGGGCAGGTCGTCGAGCGAGACGACGGTCATGCGGCCGCCCTCGCGCAGGTGGCGGCGGGCGAGCAGCTTGCCGCGGTACGGATTGCCGCCGCCGCCGGTGCCGAGAATGCCGGCGCCGATGGCGATGCTCTCCAGGTCGTCTTCCGTGACGCTCCAGTTCACGGCGCCGCCTCGCGCGGCTGGCCGGCCAGCTCGCCCACGACCTTGACGCGCACGCGCACCGCCGTGCTCGGCAGATACGAGAGCGGCACCTCGTCCACCTCCACCAGGTCGAGCGTGCCCGGATCGGCGCCGGCCGCCACGGCCCGCGCCTCCGCCTCGTGCCGCGCTTCGGCCAGGATCTCACTCCGCCCTCGACCATCCACGATGAAGACGTGGTCGATCTCGCCGCTCACCTGTGCCAGCGCCGCGCCCACGGCGTTCGCCACCTGGTCGTGCGGCGGGCGCAGCACCGACGCTGCGCCGGCAAGATCCTCCGGCACGAGAAAGCTGCCGCCGCCCACGGCGATCACCGGAACCGGGTCGGCGCTGGTGCGCACGCGGTCGAGTGCCGTCTCCAACCGCTCGCGGATCAGGTCGAGGGCGCGTCGCACCAGGGCCGGATCAAGGTCGCGCACCCGCTCCGCATCGCCGATCTCGGCCAGGCCGGCGGCCACGCCGATGTCCGTCGCCGTCAGCGTGCCGCCGCCGAAGACGCGGCCGCGCGCTGCAAGCTCGTAGCCCACGCTCAGCGGCCCGACCGCACGTCCCCCGTCGTCCACGATACTGCCGCCGCCCAGGGCGAGCGAAAGCACATCGGGCATGCGGAAGTTGGTGCGCACGCCGCCGACCGCGACCTCGAAGCCGGCCTCGCGCGGAAAGCCGGCGCTGAGCATGCCGAAGTCGGCGCTGGTGCCGCCCAGGTCGATCACCACGCCGTCGCGCACGCCGGAGAGCAGGGCCGCGCCGCGCATCGAGTTGGTCGGGCCGGAGGCGAAGGTGAGCACGGGGTAGCGCATGGCATGCGCCGCGATCATCAACGTGCCGTCGTTCTGGCTCAGATAGAGCGGGCAGGCGAGGCCGGCCGCGTGTACGGTCGCCTCGAGCTGGCCGATCACGTTGGCGGCCACGGGCGCAAGACAGGCATTGAGCAGCGCCGCGTTCTCCCGTTCCAGCAGGCCGATGCGGCCGATCTCGTGCGAGAGCGTGACGCTCAGCCCAGGCGCCCACCGCCGCAGCAGCTCCGCCGCCCGCTCTTCCTGCGCTGCGTCGACCGGCGAGAAGACGCCGCAGATCGCGACGTCTTGCACGCCCTTTGCCAGCAGCTCGTCGAGCGCCGCGCGCAGCTCGGCCTCGTTCAGAGGCGAGATCTCACGGCCGTCGAACTCAAAGCCGCCGGCGAGCAGCCGATACTCCGCGCCGATCGCGGCGCAGAGGTCTCCGGGCCAGTCGATAAAGGGCGGCAGCGACTGACCCGCCGGCAGGCAGAGCCGCAGCGCCGCCGTGCGTGCGAGGCCGCGGCGCTGCACGACGGCGTTGGTGAAGTGCGTGGTGCCGACCATGACGGCAGCGATGCGCGCCGGCTCGATCTCGGTCTCGCCCAGCACTTCGGCGAGCGCGGCGGCGACGCCGGACGTGACATCCGGCGTGGTGGGCTGCTTCGCCCAGGCAAGCACGTCGCTGCCCTCGAGCACAACGGCGTCGGTGTTGGTGCCGCCCACGTCGATGCCGATGCGGAGGCCGGTCATGCAACGTCTCCGACGCCGGCAGTGCGCGTGGGCATCCGCTTGGTGCGGGCGAACGCCGCGCCGCAGGCGGCGGCTAAGCAGGCTTTGGCCAGTAGCGGGCCGCGTTGCCGCCGAGCATCGCCTCGCGCTGGGCGTCGCTCAGGAAGGGTAACGCCCGCTCGCCCAGCCGCGCCATCTCGGCGTAGCTGCCTTCCTGCGAGACCGGGTAGTTCGAGCCCCAGAGCAGCCGCTCGGCGCCGTAGGCGTCCGCCAGCCGCCGCCAGCGAGCCTGCCCGGCATCGCCCAGCGCCGCCAGCGGCGCGAAGTTCACGGTCGAGACCTTGAGCTGCACGTTGGGCAGCGCCGCCAGCGCGATCAGCTCATCCACGATCGCATCGGTCTGGCCCGCGCCCGTGCCGCCCGCATGATCCAGCAGCACGGGCACGCGCGGGAAGCGGGTGGCCATCGCGCGCGCCGCCGGCCAGTGCTCGGGCGAGGTCAGCACACAGATGGGAATGCCCAGCTCGCCGGCCCGCTCCCAGACCGGGTAGGCCCGCGGATCGTCGAGCCGGCTGCCCTCCTGGCTCGTGGTGAGGCGCAGGCCCTGCATGCCGCGTTCGCGCACCCAGTGACTCAGCCGCTCGGCGCCGTCGGCGGCCACCGGGTCGACCGTGCAGACACTGCCGAAGCGCTCCGGGTGTGCGGCGGCGCTGTCGGCGTGGTAGCGGTTATCGAAGCCGTAGGCGGAGAAGGGCTGCACGATCACGGCGCGATCCACGCCCGCGCCGGCGGTCGTCTCGATCATCTGCTCGGCCGAGACGGGGTACTGCGTCTGCCAGGAACCGAGGCCGCTCATGCGGAAGCCGCCCGCCGGCGCGAAGGGGTAGCGGGCCTGGTCGGGCGCCACGATGTGGACGTGCGTGTCGATGATCATGCCGGCCTCGCTTAGAGCTTCGCGGCCACCAGGCAGTCGGAGACGTACTCAAACCAGGTTATCGCCTCGGGGTTGCTGAACTGCCGCCGCTCCAGCACGAAATCCGGCTGGCCGCCCCCCGCCTGCTTCATCGCCACGCCGAGCTGCGGGAAGACGCGGCGGTTGTTGCCTGCGAACGGGCCGGTGGAGAGAAAGTCCGGCTGGCGTTGCAGCAGGCCGCGAAACGCTGCCACGCTCTTCTCCACCGATTCGAGGTTGCGGTCGTGCAGATAGGCCTCGCGCGCGGCCGTGATCAGGCCGCGCAGCTCTTCGTCCTGCACCTGGCTCGGTCTCGCCACGACGCGCTCCTCGGCGGGCGCTGGGCTCAGGTTGGTGGGTGGGGGCTACGCCCTACGCCCTACGCCCTCTATTCCCTGTTCCCTCAGATCGTGGAGTTGTTGAGGAACGTCACGCCGTCGAGCTGTTGCTCGCGCCAGGGCCGCTGGATCTTCTCGTGACGCTCCTGAAACTCGGGCATCACCTCTTTGGCGAACAGCTCGATCGAGGCCATGATCTCATCGTGCTTGCGGTCGCCGCACTGCGCCACGAAGATCATCGCGTCCAGATGGGCGGCCTCATACTTCTTCAGGTTCTCGCGGATGAACCTGGGCGAGCCGATGAAGCCTCCGCGCTGGCCGGCGCGGTAGAGCGCCCGCTGGCCCTCGTCCTCCGGCTCCTGGTCGCGCGCGGCCGCTTTGGCCTGGTCCTTCTCGCGCCGCGCGTCGATGAACTCGCGGTAGAGATGGTCGTGGCCGGGGTTGCGCGGCGGGTTGGGCGGCGTGCCGCGCCCCAGCGAGAAGCTGAAGAACTGGGCGCCGGCAAGGCCCTGGGCCACGGCCTGCTCGTCCGTCGGGGCGCACATCATCGTCGCCACGGTCGAGACGGCAGGGTTGATCGCTGCGCCGATCGGCCGGCACTCCTCGCGCACCAGCTCCCAGTAGCGCTCGATGCGCTCGTCGGCCTCTTCGGGCGTCTCGAAGCCGAAGCCGAGCGAGCCCATGCCCAGCCGCGCGGCCAGCATCACCGTCTCGCGGCGCGAGGCTGCGACCCAGACCGGCGGATGCGGCTTCTGCAGCGACTTGGGAATCACGTTGCGCACGGGCATGCGCAGGAACGGGCCGTCGTGCCCGGCGTAAGGCTCGGCGGTCAGCATGCGCAGGCACTCGCGCGTCGATTCCTCCCACATCTGCTTCTTGAGGCCGCGCTCGGTGTTGAAGCCGCCCAGCTCCATGTCCGAGGCGCCTTCGCCCGTGCCGAACTCGACGCGGCCGTTAGAGACGAGGTCGAGCGTGGCCACGCGCTCGGCCGTGCGGGCGGGGTGGTTGTGGCCCGGCGGCATGTGCACGATGCCGTGACCGAGGCGGATCCGTTTGGTGCGCTGGCTGGCGGCGGCCAGCACCACCTCCGGCGCGGAGGAGTGTGAATACTCTTCGAGGAAGTGGTGCTCGACCTCGAACACGTAGTCGAAGCCGAGCTGGTCGGCCAGCTCAACCTGCTCCAGCATCTCGTGGATGATGCGGCGCTCGTCGTCCGGGTTCCAGGTGTCGCCGTCGTAGGGCTTGGGCAGTTGCAGCTCGTAGAACAGGCCGAACTTCATGGTCGTTTGTTCGTTTCAATCCTCACCCGGCGGCGAGGCCGGATGCTCCGTTCGCGTGCCGTGTGCCGCGGCGCTCCCGCAGATCCGGTTGTAGGTGCGGCCGGGGCAGCGTGTCAAGCGCGACGATGGCAGCGGGCGCGGGCGCAGTCCCTGCCTCGTCGCCTGTCACGTCCTGTTCCCTGTTCCCTCAGTTGACAGCGTGCAGCGAACATGCCAGCATTGGCCCGTTTCCCCCGCGGACCGCATCAGCAGCAAGGAACGCAACCGCAACCATGCAGCTCACCGGCGCCTACACCTTCAAGGCTCCGCGCGATACCGTCTGGCAGGCGATGCTGGACCCGGAGAACATCCGCCGCTGCATGCCGGGCTGCGAGGAGTTCAAGGAGATCGCGGAGGACCAGTACGAAGCGGTGATGAAGGCTGGTATCGGCGCGATCAAGGGCACCTTCCAGGGCAAGATCCAGCTTTCCGAACGCCAGCCGCCTACGAGCTACCGCATGGGTGTGGAAGGCGGGGGCAAGCCGGGCCGCGTCAAGGGCAGCGGCGTGCTCACGCTCAGCGACCAGGGCGGCAGCACGCTCGTCTCGTATGACGGCGACGCGCAGGTGGCCGGGCTGATCGCGAGCGTCGGCCAGCGCCTGCTGGGCATCACCGCGCGCAAGATGATCGAGCAGTTCTTCAAGGCGATGGAGAAACAGATTCCGGCGACGCGCACGTAACCGGCGCGGGCGGCCACGGGCGGCGAGCCCGAGGAGGCGGATTGATGGCTGGGGCGCATGTCTCGATCACGATCAACGGCAAGACGTACGAGCGCGAGGTTGAGCCGCGGCTGCTGCTCGTGCATTTCCTGCGCGACGAGCTGGGGCTGACGGGCACGCACATCGGCTGCGACACCAGCCAGTGCGGCGCCTGCACGATCCTGCTGGACGGCATCGCGGTGAAGTCCTGCACGATGTTCGCCGTGCAGGTGAGCGGTCGCTCGCTCACCACCGTCGAGGGGCTGGCGCAGGGCGGGCAGCTCCATCCCGTACAGGAAGGCTTCTGGGAAGAACACGGGCTGCAATGCGGCTACTGTACGCCAGGCATGATCATGTCCTCGGTGGGCCTGCTCAATGCGAACCCGTCGCCCAGCGAGCAGGAGATCCGCCACGCGATCCACGGCAACCTCTGCCGCTGCACCGGCTACCAGCACATCGTCAACGCCGTGCAGTACGCGTCCAAGAAGATGGCGGAAGTCGCGAAGCAGCCGATCGGCGCGGATTAGCGCGGCCGCGACCGGCCCAAACCGCCTGCCCCACCCATTCTCAGATGGGCACGTCCGCGCCCATGTCAGAACAGGAGGGAGAACCCGTGATTCCGAGCGCCTTCGAGTACCACAGCCCCACCAGCGTCGAGGACGCGATCGGCCTGCTCGGCCAGTTCGGCGACGATGCGAAGCTGCTCGCGGGCGGCCACAGTCTGATCCCCCTGATGAAGCTGCGCCTGGCCGCGCCCGAGCACCTGATCGACCTGGGCCGCGTCCAGGGTCTCAGCTACATCCGCGACGAGGGCGGCACGATCGCGATCGGCGCCATGACCACGCACAGCGCCGTCTCCTCCTCGGAGCTGCTGCGCAGCCGTCTCGCGGTGCTGGCCGAGTCCGCCGCCAGCATCGGTGACGTGCAGGTGCGCAACCGCGGCACGATCGGCGGCAGCCTCGCCCACGCCGACCCCGGCGCCGACCTGCCGGGCGTGATGCTGGCGCTCAACGCTGACCTGGCGGCGCGCGGCGCCGGCGGCACGCGCACGATCGCCGCCCCCGAGTTCTTCACCGGCCTGCTCTCCACGGCGCTGGAGCCGAACGAAGTCTTGACCGAGATCCGCATCCCCACCCTGCCGGCGAACAGCGGCTCGATCTATCTGAAGTTCGCCAACCAGGCCTCCGGCTACGCGATTGTCGGTATAGCAGCGATCGTGACGTTGAGCGGCGGCAACGTGTCGGATGTTCGAGTCGGTGTGAGCGGTGTCGGCGAAACCGCTTCCCGCGCGACGGGCACGGAGCAGGCGTTGCGCGGGCAGCCGGCTACCGCCGAGGCCGTCAAGCGCGCGGCGCAGCGGGCGGCCGACGGTATCGAGCCGCTGGGCGACATTCACGCCTCCGCCGAGTACCGCTCGCATCTCGTGCGCGTCTTCGCCGAGCGAGCGCTGAACGCCGCCATCGCCCGGGCGCAGGGCCGCGGCTGAAGGACGCAACGGACACGCCGCGGGCACAGGCATTCCGTCGGCGAGCGAGCCAGCGCCCGCGGGGTGTGTCTCAAGGCCAACGCCGGCACGGCGCCAGCCGCTCGCCGTATCGGGCAAATTCCATCGCTATACGACTCCAAAGATCGGCACGGCCGCGCACACCCCTTGACCTATCCGGGCAGCCCCACTACCGTGCTGCTACGTTTTTGTGCACAGGCATAGGCGACGCTTCGCGGCGCCGCCGGGCCGGCAGCAAACAGGGCAACATCGAGTCGTTGCAGATCTTTCGGTCAAGGGACGACGGATGGGTGAGGGTCTGGAGATCTCCGACCTGTCGATCCGCTTCGGCGGCATCGTCGCGCTGGATGGGGTGACGCTGGCGGTGCAGCCGCGCCAGATCGCCGCGCTGATCGGACCCAACGGCGCCGGCAAGTCCACGGTGTTCAACTGCATCAGCCGGCTCTACACGCCCGATCGCGGCAGCATCCGCTTCAACGACGAAGATCTGCTGAAGCTGCCGGCGGACCGCATCATCACCCACCGTATCGCGCGCACGTTCCAGAACCTGGAACTGTTCAAGACGATGAGCGTGCGCGACAACCTGATGGTCGGCCAGAACTCGCGCGTCCACGCCGACATGGCGCAGGTCGGCATGCTCACCGGCGCCGCCGTGCTCGGCGGCGGCGTGATCGCCGTGGCGGGCGGCGGCAGCGTCAGCACCACGCTCACCGCCGCCGTGGCGAGCGGTCTCACCGCCGGCGGCTTCTCCCTCGCCGGCGGCATTCGCCTGCCCTACCAGGCCCGACAAGACGCGCGCCAGCGCGCCCGGGCCGACGAGGTCATGGGCTTTCTCGACCTGCGGCGCTACGCCGACGAGGTGGTGGGGAGCTTGCCCTACGGCGTGCAAAAGCGTGTGGACATCGCGCGGGCGCTCTCGTCCGAACCGCGCCTGCTGCTGATGGACGAACCGGCCGCCGGCCTCTCGCACAGCGACATGGGCACGCTGGCGGCGCTGATTCGTCGCATCCGCGACGAGTTCGATGTGGCGGTGCTGCTGGTCGAGCATCACATGCAGCTCGTGATGGGCATCTCGGACTACATCTACGTGCTCGACTTCGGCCGCAAGATCGCGGAGGGCGCGCCCGAGGAAGTGCAGCGCAACCCGGCGGTGATCGAGGCGTACCTGGGGGAGGCCGTGCCCAATGCTCCGGGTCACTGATATCCGCACGCAGTACGGCCCGGTGGTGGCGCTCGACGGCGTCTCGGTCTTCGTACCGGACGGGCAGATCATCACTGTGCTCGGCGCCAACGGCGCCGGCAAATCGACGTTGTTGCGCTCGATCTCGGGCCTGATTCACCCCAGCTCCGGCCGCATCGAGTACGACGACCGCCGCATCGACGAGGCGAAGCCCGAGCAGATCGTCAAACTGGGCATCTCCCAGGTGCCCGAGGGCCGCCAGATCTTCACCCAGCTCAACGTGCTCGAAAACCTCAAGCTCGGGGCCTATACGCGCCGCGATCGCGACGGCGTGCGCCGCGACATCGACCGGGTCTGCCAGTATTTCCCCGTGCTGGGACAGCGCCGCTCGCAGGTGGCGGGCACGCTCTCCGGCGGCGAACAGCAGATGCTGGCGATCGCCCGCGCCCTGATGGCGCGGCCGAAGCTGCTGTTGCTCGACGAGCCGTCGCTGGGGCTGGCGCCGCTGATCGTGCGCGAGATCTTTCAGATCATCCAGGCGATCAGCCGCGAGGGCCACCTGACGGTGATGGTCGTCGAGCAGGACGCGCAGGCGGCGTTGGCGATCGCCGACTACGCCTACGTGCTGGAAACCGGCCGCGTGGCGCTGGCCGACGAGGCGGCGCACCTGCAGGAGAACGACGAAGTGCGGCGCTCGTACCTCGGCTACTGAGGCACGCGGCGCGACGAGCAGTGGGTACGGAGGCGGCATGGTACGCGCACGCGGCTCCCTCAATGCGGACCAGGTGCTGCGCTGGCTGACGCAGGCGCTGCTCATCGTCTCGCCGCTGATCGTGCTCTACCTGGTGCTGGCGGCGATGAAGTGGATCTTCAACGGCGACGTGACCTTCGATCGCCAGTACATCGTGCAGGGCATCGGCCAGGGCTCCGTGTACGGGGCGCTGGCGCTCGCCCTGGTGCTGATTTACCGCTCGACCGACGTGATCAACTTTGCCCAGGGCGAGATGGCGATGTTCTGCACCTTTATCTCGTGGGCGTTGATTACACAGGCGCACTGGGGCTGGTATGCCGCGCTGATCGGGACGCTGGTGTTCTCGGCCCTTTTCGGGGCGATCATTCAACGCGTGGTGATCACGCCGATCGAGAACGCGCCGCTGCTCACGATCGTGATCGTAACCCTGGGCCTGTTCCAGGTGGTGAACTCCTTTGCGATCTTCATCTGGCAGGCGCAGCCGAAGTCGATCGTCGCCCCCTACGCCAAGGTGGGCGCCAAGTCGGTCTCGGTCTTCGGCGCGTCGGTGGGTCGCACCTACGTCGGGGCGCTGGCGATCACGCTGATCGTAATGGGCCTGGTCTACGTCTTCTTCAACTACACCAAGCTGGGCCTCGCCAGCCGCGCCTCGGCGCAGAATCCCGTCGCCTCGCGGCTCTGCGGCGTGCCGGTCGGCATCATGCTCACGATCGGCTGGGCGCTGGCGGCGATGGTCGGCGCCACCGCGGGCGTCGTGGCCGCGCCGATCTCGGGGCTGGACCCGACCTTCATGCAGGGGCTGCTGCTCTACGCCTTCGCCGCGGCGGTGCTCGGCGGTTTGGACAGCCCCGTCGGCGCCGTTCTCGGCGGCTTTCTGATCGGCATCATCCAGAACGTGGTGGGCGGCTCCGCCCTGCTGAAGGACATCAAGGACCCGGTCGCCTTTATCGTCATCCTGATTGTGCTGATGGTGCGCCCGACCGGGCTGCTGGGCAGCAAGACGGTGAAGAAGGTGTAGCGCGGTGAACGACGTACGGGACGCTATGCCCACTTCGGGCATCGCCGGGCTGATCATGTCCCGACGAGGCCGCAGCACGCTGATCGGCGTGATCGCGGGCCTGGTGGGCCTGCTCTTCGTCTATCTCTTCTTCAAGCAGCAGCCCCGGCCGCTGCAGACGGGCATGGTCCTGGGGCTGATCTACTTCGTCGCGGTGATCTTGGTAGCGCCGCGCCGTTACTTCCGGCTGCTCGCTCTGCTGGGCACGGCGGTCTTCTTTCTCGTCGTGCCCATGTTCATGCCCAAGTTCGGCAACGACATCCTGACCGACTACGGCGTCTACATCCTTGCTGCCATCAGCCTGAACATGCTGATCGGCATGACGGGCGAGATCTCGCTGGGCCACGGCGCCTTGCTGGCGATCGCCGCCTACACCGTCGGCATCATGGTCTCGCAGCACCAGGTTTCCTTCTATGAATCGGCCCTGGTGGGTGCGCTCCTCGCCGCCGCGGTCGGCTTCTTGCTCGGCGTGCCGGCGGTGCGACTGGCCGGCCCTTACCTGGCGATCGCCACCCTCGCGCTGGCGCTCGCCCTGCCGCCGTTGGGCAAGTGGAGCAAGATCGACAAGTGGACGCTCGGATCGCAGGGCATCCAGCTACGCACGAAGCTGATGCCGCAGGTGCCCGGTCCGCTGCAACACCTGCCGCACCGCGCGCTCAGCAGCGACGAGTTCCGCTTCTTCCTCACCGCGGTGATGGTCGTGCTGGTCGGCGTGCTGGTCTGGAACTTCCGCCGCAGCCGTACGGGCCGGGCGCTGATCGCCGTGCGCGACAGCGAGCCCGCCGCACAGGTAGTCGGCCTGAACCTGGCGCAGCACAAGGTCATCGGCTTCATGTTCAGCGCCTTCATCGCCGGCATCAGCGGCGCTTTCCTCGCCTACCAGCTTTCCAGCGTGCACCCGGACACGTTCGGGCTGAATCTCTCGATCGTGATTTTGGCGATGATCGTGATCGGCGGCCTCGACTCGATCCTGGGCAGCATCATCGGCGCCGTCGCCCTGCGCTGGCTCACCCTGAACACGTCCACACTGCCCGCCCCGACCGACGTGCCGCTCTTCGGCAGCCACTTGCCCGCGCAGTTCAAGACCTTCCCCACCTATGCGGCCGGCGTCTACTTCGGCCTGGCCCTGATCCTGATCATGATTTTCCTACCGGCCGGCATCGCCGGCGCCTACTACCGCTTCATGCGATCGCCCTACCGCGAGCGGCTGTTCGGCAGGCGTGGCAGGGCCGCCCCCGCCGCCGTGGACGAGCTGCCTGCGGCCGGTGACAGCGGCGGCGCGGCGCCCGCTACACCCACCGCCAGGGACGTTCCCCGCGAGGCGACGCGTGGCTAATCGCGGCCCGCCGGCGTTTGACGCTCCGGCTGGTGCCCTCATACCATAGAAAGGGTCCGCCGCCGCCGCGGCGGGCTAGCCCGTGGTGGGTGTAGCTTAGCGGTCAAAGCGCCAGGTTGTGGCCCTGGAGATCGAGGGTTCGATCCCCTCCATCCACCCCCGTTCACCTTCGCCTTTCATGCTTGGTGGCCGTTCGCCACGACGCCCTCACCGCTTCCGCGCTCTTCTTCCGGCGCGTCGCCCTAGCACGTATGCGGTATAGTTGCCGGCTTGCCCGAGGGCGATGATCGTCCTTGCGGGCGGGCAAGGTTATGCCCGCATCGCGCGTCTATGAGGAGAGCGATCATGCCGGACAAGGATGAGTTGAAGGGCAAAGCCAGGGAAGCCGCGGGCGCCGCGCAGGAGAAATTCGGTCAGGCCACCAACGACCCTGAGCAGGAAGCCGAAGGCAACGAGCGCAAGAACGAAGGGAAATTCGAGAACGCCTGGGGCAAGGCCAAGAACGCGGCCGGCGAAGCGGCCGACGCGCTGCGGGACCGGGCGAAGCCGTAGCCAGCGGCGGATTCGGGAACGGTGCAGGGGCGGCCACGGGCCGTCCCTCGCGTTGTCCTGCGGCGGGCACAAGCGGTGGGCTGTGCCGGCCGGCGCACTCCGCTTGACCGACGTAGCGTGCCTTCCTACAATCCCATCGCAGCGTGGAGACGCGCGTCTCGCGCGGCTTCCGCGCTCGTAGCTCAGTGGAAAGAGCATCGGTCTTCGGAACCGAGGGTCGGGGGTTCGAATCCCTCCGGGCGCGCCGGCCGGCCTGCCGGGCCGCACTCCGAGCGTGCACAGGTCCTTGACATTACCAGTTGCATATGCGGTCCCTGCCGGCCTTCTAGAAGGAGTCATGCCTTTGGACGGCGGCAATGTCGCACTCTTTGTTGATCTCGAAAACGTGGTGACGTCGCTCTGGAATGCGCATCGTCAGGCGCCCGATCCGATGAAGTGGGTGGAAAAGGCGCAGAAGTACGGGCTGATTAGTTTTGCCCGTGCCTACGGCGACTTCTCACAGGATTATCTGCGCGATCTGGAACCCCGTCTGCGCGTCGCCGGCATCGAACCGTTTAGCTGTCCTGTCAAGGCGCGAGGCGAGCGTTCACAAAGCACCGTCGATATGAATGTGGCGATCGACCTCTACGAAGTGGCACAAGACAGTGTGAACACCTCCACGTTTCTGCTGATGGCGGGCGACAGCGACTACGTGCGCATCGTCACCCGCCTGCGCTTCCGGCTCGGGAAGACGGTTGTGATCGCCGGTGTGCCGGGCAGCATCAGCCGGGCGCTGGTCGAAGCCGCCGGCGGCAACGCCGACCCCGTCGAGATCAGCAAGGCCTCGGAAGATCCGGCGGTCGAAAGAGAGATTATCCGGCGCATCAACGAATTTGAGGTCACCCGGCGCAACGGCGTGCTGCCGGTCTTCCGCTGGATGGCGGAATACCTGAAGCACGATCGCAACCGTGATCTGATCGCCCCCGAGCTGGTCGAGGGCAAGCTCAGCGAGTTCAAGAACCAGGGAATCCTTCGCCAGGAGCTGACGATCGGCTCAAACGGCGACACCGTGCGCACTACCTCGCTCGATCGCTTTCACCCGCTCGTGCAGGAGGCGCTCGATGAAGATTCCACGACGCGCGAGCATTCGTAACTATTGAAGTGGAGATTCCGGCGCGGACCGCCCTGCGATTGCTGCCCTTCGCTGCACGTTCTGTTCACGGCGCTGCGGCGCGGGCGCTCCTGGCCGGGCCCAGCCGCGCCACCGCCGGTTCAGGCGGTGCGGCCGGATCGTCGTCTTTCAGTTTGCTTTCGCTAGCAGCCGCTGCGCCGCAAGAAGGATGTCGCCAGCCTGCCGTGCGACTACTATGGCAGGACCGGCGGCGACGCTGAGCGTGCTCGCCTTTGGAGACCGCAATGAGCTTCCCGCCAGGATCCGCTGGCCGCTGTGTTCTCGTCGTCGACGACGATCAAGAGATTCGCCGCTTCATCCAGGTTGCGCTCACCGACTCCGGCTATGAGGTGCAGCTCGCCGCCAGCGGCGCCGAAGCGCTACGAACTCTCGGCAGCAGTCGACCCGACCTGATCTTGCTCGACGTGCGCATGCCCGGCGTCGACGGCTGGCAGGTGCTTGACGCGCTGCGCTCGGCCGCCGGCGAGCAGACGCCGGTGGTGGTGATGACGGCGTCGTTCACCGGCCAGGACCAGGCGCTGCGCAGCGGCGCTCAGGGCTACCTGGCTAAGCCGTTCGAATTGTCCGATCTGCTCGCCTGCGTGGATCTGCACAGTCGGCTCGCTCTCGACCCCGGTATGCGCGAGACACCGCTCGCACGAGAAGCCTAGCAACGGGCAGCACCGACGCGAATCGCGCCTGAAGGAGTGCCAGTTCATGTTCAGTACTCGTCAATCCGCTCCGCCGCAGACCGGACGCTCGGCTCGGCTATCGCTCGTGGTGCCCGGGCGCGACAGCGACGGCACCGACGGCGCCATCGGTGCATTGGTGCACAGGCTACCCAGCGCTGAGGAGACGCGCGACGCCGTCTCCGGCGCCGCCCTGCGCGCCGTGGACTGGGGCCGGGGTGCGTTCAGCAGCGCCCGCGGGCAGCTCGCCGATGTCTCCTTGCCCGAGCCGCTGCAGAACGTCTCCCGCATCGGGCGCAAGCCGAAGCGCCGTCGCTCGCGCTGGTGGATGCTGGCGCTGATCGCCGTGGGCGTGGTCGGCGCGGCGCTTGCCTACCGCTGGCTGAGCGGCAGCGAGGAGGACGACGACCTCTACGCCGAGGATTGGCCGGCGGAGCCGAGCAATGTTCCCGGCGCCGCCGGCGAGCCGCGCGAAGACGACCGCACCGCCGAACTGGATGCCGAGCAGTCGCTGGACGTGCGGCAGCAGACCGGGGCGCCCGCCGGCGTCAACCAGCCGTAGCCCGCGGCTGCACCAGCGGCCGGCGCGTGATGTCGAGCAACGGCTTCACGGCGCCGTCGGCGATCAACACGATCAGGTCGAGGCCGGCAAATAGCGCGGGGTCCTGTCCGCGCAGCGCCGGCCCGGCCTGTTCCATTTCCAGCGTCGGATAGTGTCCGTAGAGGGCGAGGACGCGCAACGTGGCGTTCTCGCCGGCCAGCCGCTCGCCGGCCTCGCGCAGCGCCGCGCGCAGCCGGCGGCGCAGCGGTGCGCCACTCTCCGATTCATCGCCCGGCGGCAGGCCGATTACGGCGCAGCCGTCGCCGCCGCGCAGCCGCTGAATTCGCCAGCGGTCCTCGGCCTCAACCACCCGCGCCTCACCGAGCGCCATGCCGGTGCTGGCCGCCACGATGCGGTCGATTACGGCACGCGTCTGCGCCTCGTCTTCCGGCAGCCGGTGCAGCGCCGTGCTGTCGATCTGAAAGTAACCCTGCACCCGGTCAGTGAACTGCGCCCACAGCGGCGCCAGGCCGCCGGCGGCCGAGACGTAGGCGCCCTGTTCGTCGCGCTTGAGCAGGGAAATGCGGATCGGCAACAGGGCATCTCGGCTCTCGCCCGCCGGCGTCGCCATGACTGCCTGCTGCACTGCCATGGCAACGGTGGACGCGGCCGGTTCTTCGTCCGGCACGGTGGCGCCCGGCGGCAGCCAGATGAGCACGCCGCTCCCCGACGTGTCCAGCCGGCCGGCGAAGCGCTCCAGCGCGGCGACCCATGCCGGCGGACGTTCGGCGGAACTCAGCGACGCCAGCACGATCGACAGGCGATCGTCCTCGTCGCCGGCTCTCGCGATTGCATCTGCCCTCGCCGGCAGCAGCGTCAGCTTCCGACCCGAGCGTGACGCAATCCAATCCAGCAGCAGGTGCGCGAGGAGCCGAAGTTCCGCTTCCTGGCTCATGCCGAGTCGTGTCCTGCGGGAGAGTTGAGGTTCGCGGGACAAGGATAGCATCGCCGCGTGTGCGCACGGCGCGGCGCCGCATTGCCGCCCCGGCGGCGCGGCGCTACGATGCGGGATATGCGGACGCCCGCCGCGCTGGAGGAGAGCAATGGCAACCCTGAAGCCCGACATCGACTACGACCTGTGCAAGAGCCACGGCGTCTGCGCCCGCACGGCGCCGGAGATCTTCGAGGTGCGCGACGACGGCACCTACATCATCATGGAAGACGTGCCGGAGGAACTGCGCGCGAAGCTGCTGAAGGCGATCGAGCTCTGCCCGGAACAGGCGATCTCGATGAAGGAAGAGTAGCGGGCGAAGCCTGCGCCCGCGCCCTGCTGCCGTGACCGGCGAGGATGGATTGTGCGCGAAGAGAGCCGGCCCCGCAGCGAGGCCGGCTCTCACGATCGCCGCCGTGTGCGCGTGCCGGGTCAAGCCGCGGAGCTTGCCGCGCCCTCCGGCTTCTTCAGCAGCTCGCGCGGCGGGTCAATGTAGATGGCACCCCAGCCGCAGGCCTGCTCGCAGAGGCGGCAGCCGGTGCACTTGCGCTCGTTCAGCGTGGCCACACCCCAGAAGTCCGACGCCGTCTCGCTCTGCTGCAGGCTCAGAGCATCGAAGGGGCAGATGCTGATGCACAGCTCGCAGCCGCTGCCGATGCAGTTGTCTTCGATCACGATCGCCTTCGGCCACTCTTTGCGCGTGAAGGTCTTGCACTGATCGCCGATGTCGTCGTAGATCGCCTCCGGCGGGCAAACCACACCGCAGGCGCCGCAGTCGATGCACAGCGCGGGGTCGATCACGTGAATCACGTTGCGCACACCGGTGATCGCCCCCGTGGGGCAACGCTTCGTGCAGGCGGTGCAACCGATGCAGGTTTCGGTAATGACGTATGGCAACGCGGCACCTCCGCGGGATCTCGCCGGCCCGGTCTCCGTCGCCAGTATAGCGCGCCTGTGCCGCCGCGCACAAAGCCGGCCGAGGCCTGCGCAGGCTGCCATCGGTCGCCTGCGCAGGCTATGCTGCGGGCAACAGGCGCCCGCGGCGCCGAGGCAGGAGCAGGAGCATGCCCGCAGATGATGTCCTGTTGGAGCGCGACGGGCGGATCGCCACGATCACGCTCAACCGGCCGGAGAAGCTCAACGCCCTCACCGGCGAGATGATGGGCCGGCTGCACGATTGCTGGCAGGAGATTCGGCGCGATGACCGGATCTGGGTCACGATCCTCACCGGCGCCGGCGACCGCGCCTTCTGCTCCGGCCGCGACCTGATGGCCGCCGCGCCCGGCGGTCCGGAGTACCACCGTACGCGCAAGGAGCACGGCCTGCCCACGGACGACGACGGCCTCGACTACTTTCTGCCGCTCAACCTGTGGAAGCCGGTGATCGCGGCGGTCAACGGCTACTGCCTGGCCGGCGGCTTTGCCCTCGCCCTGGCCTGCGATATTCGCCTCGCTTCGGAGAACGCGCGGCTGGGCACATCGTCCTCGCGACGTGGTCTCGTGGCAGGAGGCGGGCAGACGCAGCGGCTGGTGCGCTACCTGCCCTTCGGCATCGCCATGGAGATGCTGCTTTACTCCGACGCGATCGAGGCGAAGCGGCTGCTGCACTTCGGCCTGGTCAACGCCGTGGTGCCGCTCGAGAGCCTGCAGGCGACGGCGCGGGAGTGGGCCGAGCGGCTGTGCGAGATGGGGCCGCTGGCCGTGCGCGCGACCAAAGAGGCCGCCTACCGTGGCGGACTGGAGATGACCTTCGACGCCGGCCGGAGGCTCGAAGCGCAGCTCTACAACCAGATCCTGGAGACGGAAGACGTGCTTGAGGGCGCCCGTGCCTTCACCGAGCGCCGCAAGCCGACCTTCCGCGCGTGGTGAGCGGCACGCTACGCCGCCGGTTCAAGCCCTACCGTCGTTGTTGCTCGAGGCGCCGTCGAGGTGGCTCGTGCAGTTGAGCTGCGTGCAGCGGCGGCCGTTCTCGTTGAGCTCGAAGATCGTCACCGCCGTGTTATCGAAGCGCAGCCGCTGCTCGCGGAATGTTTCCACCGGGTCCCAGCCGTGCCATGCCGCCACCAACACGGCGAGCGCCCAGCCGTGCGAGACCACGATTACCCGCTCGCCGGCATGGCGCGCCGCGATCGCTTCGCACGCCGCGACGATGCGCTGCCGCACCTCGGTCATCGATTCGCCGGTTGGGCCGGGCAGCCGCTCCACCCCGCCGCCGGCGAACCAGCGATCGTGCCCGCCTGGAAAGCGTCGCTCGATCTCGTCATAGTGCAAGCCGTTTCAGTCGCCCGCGTCCAGCTCGCGCAGGCGCGGGTCCAGCAGCGGCCGGAGGCCCAGCTTTCCACCGATCGCGGTGGCAGTCTCCAGCGCGCGCGCCAGGTCACTGGTATAGATCGCGGTGAACGGACCTTCCGTGGCCAACCGCAGGGCCAGCAGCCGCGCCTGCCTGCGGCCCTCGGGGGACAGGGGTGTATCAAGCGCCTGGTAGCGGCGCAGCCGATGGCCCACTGTTTGACCGTGCCGCACCAGGTAGATCGTCGTCGGCATCCAGCCTTCCGATTGGGCCTTGACTTCGCCATCCACTGGCGGGGCGCTATTCCAGCGCACCGTAGACGATTGCACGCAGTTCGCGGGCCAGATTGAGGCGGTTGGCGAGTGAGCGGAGCTGGCCGCACAACCGCAGGAGTGCTTCCATCCGTTCATCCTTAGACTGGACTGCGCTCGATGCCCTCTACTTCCTATCCCCGCGGCAGGCCGAGGCCGCGCGTGGCGATCACGTTGCGCTGGATCTCGCTGCTGCCGCCGGCGATCGTGGATGGCACTGTCTGCATGTAGGACTCCGTGAACTCGCCCGCAAGCCGCGCGAAGGGCGAGCCGCGCCGCACGCCGCCGTACATGCCCAGCAGCCGCGTGCCCAGGCGGGCGAAGCGCTGGCTCAGCTCGGAGGCGTACAGCTTTGCCATGCTCGCCTCGTGGTTGGGCACCTGGCCCGCCTGCTGCATCGAAAGCACGCGCAGCGAAAGCATGCGCGAGACCTCGATCTCGATCCCCGCCTCGGCCAGGGCGTTGCGGGCCAGCTCACGGTCCATCGCCACGATGCCCGACCGCGCAGTGTCGCGCACGAAGCTCACCAGGTCTTCGTAGCTGCGGCGCAGCCCCGCCGAGCCGGAGAGGGCCGAGCGCTCGAAGTCCATCGTCGCCATGCCCACGTACCAGCCGCGGTTCTCCTCGCCTACGCGGTTCTGCACGGGCACGCGCACGTTGTCGAAGAAGACCTCGTTGAAGCCGTGCCGCCCGGCCATGTTGATCAGCGGCCGGATGCTGATGCCGGGCGTCTGCATGTCGAGCAGCAGGTAAGAGATGCCGCGATGCTTGGGCGCGTCGGGGTCGGTGCGCGCCAGCATGAACATCCAGTTGGCGTGGTGCGCCTGCGAGGTCCAGATCTTCTGGCCGTTGATCACGTAGTCGTCGCCGTCGCGCACGGCCCGCGTCTGCAGGCTGGCAAGGTCGGAGCCGCTGCCCGGCTCGGAGTAGCCCTGGCACCAGGTCTCGTCGGCGCGCACGATCGCCGGCAGGTGCGCCTTCTGCTCGTCGGTGCCGTACAGCATCAGCGTCGGGCCGACGTAGCCGACGGAGACGATGTCCGGCCCCGGCACGCGGTGATAGGCCAGCTCCTCGTTGAAGATCGCCTGCCTGGTGAAGCCGGCGTCCATGCCGCCCAGCGCGCGCGGCCAGGCGGGCGCCGTCCAGCCCTTCGCGGCCAGCTTCTGACGCACGCCGCGCACGAACGCGTACTCTTCTTCGCCGTCGCCGCTCATGGCAGAGAATCCGCGCCAATCCGCGCCGAACTCCGCGCGAATCCATGTGCGCAGCTCCTGCCGCCACGCCTCGTCCTCGTCCGAAAACCGGAAATCCATCGCCTCGCTCCCCAGATCTCGCCGCCGTCAGCGCCGCCCCCCTGACGATTCTTGCCAGGCCACGGTCGCCGCGCCGTCGTCTGCACCATCTGCTCGCGGCAGCGGTTGCCGCTTGAGCGGTTCGTCTCCGATGATGCCCTGCCGCTCAAGCCCTGCCAACGCTTCGGCCGCGAATCCCACGAGATCGCCGAGCACCTCCACGCGATGCTGTCCGAAGGTCGGCGCCGGTCGCATCGGCGCCGCCTCCGTCGCCGGCTCGTTCCACAGGGGTCCGGCGACGCGGTGCCGTCCGGCCACCGGATGCTCGACCTCGCGATAGAACCCCCGCGCCGCCAGGTGCGGGTCGTGCGTCAGCGTCAGCGGCGTGCGCAGCGCCGAAGCCGGCACGCCGGCCGCCTGCAGCGCGTGCATCGCCTCGTCGTCGCTGCGCTCGCGCGTCCAGGCGGCGATGACTTTGTCCAGCGCGTCCTGGCGCTCGTAGCGATCGAGGGCGCGGGCGTAGCGCGGATCGCCGGCCAGCTCCGGCCGGCCGATCACGCCGCACAGTCCCCGCCACTGATCGTTCGTGGCCACGGCGATCGCCACCCAGCGATCGGTCGCCTCGCCCATTTGTGTACCCGCCCGGCCGAGCGGGCGCCCCTCGCCGTCCGGCAGCGGCAGCGAGGGATAGCAGCCGTGCGGCGCCAGCCAGCGGTGACGGTTGCCGCGGCGCACGGGCAAACGCCGGTTCATGCCGAAGTCAAGCACGGCCTCGCCGATCATGCCCAGCATGTTGTCGCGCTGCGAGACTTCGACCACGGCGCCCTGGCCGGTCCGCTGCCGCCGCAGCAGCGCGGCGATCAGCGCGCCGGCCGCGAGCGTGCCCGCCAGCGGGTCGCCGTAGGAGATGCCGCTCTTCTGCGGTCCGCCGCCTTCGTAGCCGCTGAGCTGAATCAGGCCGCCGAGCTGTTCGATCGTCGGGCCGTAGCCGGCGAGGTTGCGCTCGCTACCGGTCGCGGCGAATCCGGGCATCGAAACGACGATCAGGTCGGGCCGTTCGGCCCGCAGCCGCTCGGCGCCGAGGCCCCAGCCGTCGAGCACTCCGCTGCGGAAGTTTTCGATCAGCGCGTCCGAGACGCGCACCAGCCGCAGCAACGCCTCGCGCCCCCGCGGCTCGCTTAGATCCAGCGCCAGACCGCGCTTATTGCGGCCGTACTCGTTGAAGTAGGCGATCCGATCGAAGGCGCGATCGACGCCGGCCAGCGCCGCCGCGCCGCTCGTGCGGATCGAGTCCGGCCGCGTCACGCCCTCGATCTTAATCACGTCCGCGCCCGCGTCGGCGAGCAGCCGCGTGCCGTAGGGGCCGGCCCAGACCATGGTCAGGTCAATGATGCGCACGCCGGCCAGCGGCAGCGCCGCCTCGCTCATGGCAGCCTCCACGGCGCGTCTTGAGCACGCGCTCTCCGCATCGTCAGATCACTCCATGCTCGCGTAACTCGCCGATCTCGGCCGTCGAGAGGCCGAGCCGTTCGCGCAGCACCGCCTCGGTGTGTTCGCCGAGCAGCGGCGCGGGCGCCAGGGCGAAGCCGCTGCCGTCGATTGTGAACGGCGCGCCGGAATAGGTCAGCCGGCCTGCTTCCGGGTGATCCAGCTCCTGCCAGAAGCCCTTCTCCAGCAGGCCCGGCCAGGCGAGCAGTTCCACGATCGTGGGCATCACACCGATGGCGACGCGGTGACGTGCGCCCAGCTCGCGCAGCTCCGCCTGCGTGTGCTCGACGAAGAAGCCGAGCAAAAGCGTCATCACCTCCTCGTTGTGCTCGGCGCGCCAGCGCTGGTCCCGGAAGGGCGAGTCGAGCAGGTCCTCTCGGCCCATCGCGCGGAACAGGTCCGGCACATTCTGATCCATACAGGAGCAGCCGATGAAGCCGTCGGCACAGGGATAGATGCCCCAGGTGGCACGCGGCAGGTTGCCGGCGCGCGTCGCGTCGAAGCCGTAGACCAGCGCCGACGGCCCGGCGCCTTCCAGCGCCGCCGCCTGCACCTCCTGGATTGAGACATCGATGTGCGTGCCGCTTCCCTGCGTCCTCGCCCCGAAGATCGCGGCGAGCGTAGCGGAGAAGCCGTGCAGCCCCGCCTGCAGCAGCGCCTGCGTGCCGCCGTTCACCAGCGGCTCGCGGCCCGGCTCGCCGGTGAGCGACATCTGGCCGCCCGCGGCGAAGAGCGTCAGGTTCGTCGCGGCGAAGTCGCGATTGGGGCCGCTCTGGCCGTAGTTCGAGATCGAAACCATGGCCAGCGCCGGGTTAACGGCGTACAGCGCCGGCCAGTCCAGCCCCAGCGCCGGCAGCACGCGGGGAGAGAAGTTTTCGACCAGCGCATCCGCCTGCTCGGCCAGTTCGAGCAGCAGCGCCCGCCCGGCGCGCGACTTCAGGTTGAGCGTCACGCTCTGCTTGCCGGTGTTCAGGTAGAGGAAGCTGGCGCTGCGCTCCGGGTGTGGCGCATCGCCGGGGAACGGTCCAGTGCGGCGGGCAGGGTCGCCGCCGTCCGGCCGCTCCATCTTGATCACGTCCGCGCCGTAGGCCGCCAGCAGGCGCGTGGCGAACGGCCCGGCCACGTGCTGCGTCAGGTCGAGCACGGTGAGGCCGGCCAGCGGCCGCTCTGCTCGGTTCATGCGCCCGCGTCCCAACTCCGCGGCGGAGGGCCGGCCGCAACCGGATCGCTCCGGCCGGCCCGGCTCATCGCGCGGCCGCCAGGTCGAGCCGCACGACGCCGCGCTCGGCCAGCCCGTCAAGATCGTCGGCCAGTCCGATCTCCGCCAGGATCGAGCGGGCATCGGAGCCGGGCCGCGGCGCGGGCCGTCCAGGCCGCACCGGCGTGCGCGAGAGGCGTGGCGCCGGGCCGTTGGTCGTGATCTCACCCAGGCCGTCGTGCTCGCGGCGCAGGCTGAGGCCGTGCGCCATCACCCAGCCGTCCATCATCAGTTCCGGCACGGTCGCCGTGCGCTGGGCGCCGATGCCCGCTGCCGTCAAGGCATCCACCCAGGCCTGCCGCGGGCGCCGCGCGAACGCCGCTTCCAGCGCCGCAGCGAACGCCTCGTCTGGCAGCGGCGCCGATCCGCTCACGCCTGCCAGCGCGGCCAGCCGGTCGCGCTCGGCCTCAGGCGCGCCGAGAAAGAACCAACCGTCTGCGGCGCGATACAGCCGCTGCAGCGGGCCCCAGCCCAGCGCCCGCTGGCCATTCGGCTCGTCCCAGCGCTTACCGGTGAAGTCCTGGAGGAAGAGCGATTGCAGCGTGCAGGCGGTGTAGGCGAGCGCCGTCTGCACGTGCTGTCCCTCACCCGTGCGCTGGCGGTGATAGAGCGCCGCCGCAACCGCGTAGGCGCCCATGATGCCGGTGCCGTAGTCGTTCACCGGGAAGGGCTGCAGGACGGGCATGCCGCCGCGGCCGTAACGCGCCTGCATGCCCGTCGCCGCCTGCGCCAGTTGCTCCCAGCCGGGGCGCTGCGCCCAGGGGCCGACGTGGCCGTAGGCGTTCAGCGAGGCGTAGACGATCCGCGGCTTGCGCCGGCGCACCGCCTCGTAGTCAACGCCCAGCCGCTGCACCACGCCGTCGCGGTAGTTCTGCACGACGACTTCGGCCTCGTCCACCAGCGTCCAGAAAACCTCGCGGCCCTCATTGCTTTTGAGGTCAAGCAGGATGCTGCGCTTGCCGCGGTTCACGTCCTGGTGGAAGGCGACACCGCCCTCGCGTTCGGGCGCGTCGATCTTGATCACGTCGGCGCCGAACTCGGCCAGCGTGCGGCCGCAGGTCGGCCCGGCGAGGATGATGCAGAGGTCCAGCACCTTCACGCCCTGTAACGCCGAAAGCGGGACGGCGCCGTCTGACGAGGGCGTGCACAGGGCGGGCGAGTTGCCTGAGAGGGTGAGCTGCGGCCGCGGCCACGGATCGCCCGGAGGGAGCGCTGTTGAGTGCGCCGTGGGACGCGGCCGCACCTCGCCGGGTGTGCCCAGGAGGCGGGCCTGCACGCCCGGCTGCAGCATTGGGCCGTACTCCGGGTCCTCGACCTCAACGATCATCCGCGAGCCACGCGCGTGCGGATGCTCCAGCCACTCGGCGCTCTCGCGGCAGATCGCGGTGGGCGTGCCGGCGGCGTTGACCAGGTCTTCCCATTCCTGCGCCGTGCGCGTCTTGAACAGGGCGACCATGCGCGCCAGCAGCTCGGCGGAAAGGGCGCGGTCGCCGTTGAGGCGTTGGCGGTCGGCCAATCCCTCGCTCTGCCACTGCTCCACGCCCGCGGCCTTGATGAACTGCAGAATGAAGCGGGTATTCGCCGCGTGGAACTGCACCCAGCGGCCATCCGCGCACTCGTACTGCCGCACCCAGGCGGAGCCGCGCGGCGGCGGCGCGGCGCTCGGATCGTGGAAGGTGATGCCGCGGGCGCCGATCGCGGTGAAGGTGGCGTCGAACAGCGGCACTTCGATGCGCTGGCCCTGGCCGTCGCGCTCGCGGGCGATCAGCGCCATCACCACGCTCGTCGCCCCGAGGAAGGCGGCGTAGGCCGAGGAGATCGGCACGGCCGTGAACACGGCGCCCTCGCCGCCGTTGTCACCCTCCAGCCGCGTGGCGTAGGTGCCGGTTGCGGCGCCGACCACGCCTTCCCACGCCGCCACGCCGGCGCGCGGATCGTCGCCCGCGAAGCCGGGCAGGGCGCAATAAATCAGGCGGGGATTCGCCGCGCACAGCTCGCCGGCGCCAAGACCCAGGCGGGCCATCACACCAGGACGGAAGTTCTCGATCAGCACGTCGGCCGCCGCGATCAACTGGCACGCCCGCTCACGGCCGGCCTCACTCTTCAGATCGAGCGCGAACGCCTGCTTGCCGCGGTTCCAGGTCGCGTTGGCTGGCCCCTGCATGCGCGGCCCGCCGGGCGGATCGATGCGCACCACGTCGGCGCCCAGGTCGCCGAGCAACATCGAGGCCAGCGGTCCGGCGATGTATTGACCGAGATCGAGCACGCGCACTCCAGAGAGCGGTCCTGCCATCTTGCACCCCTCCGCGTGGAACCTGGTCCCAGTGCGCCAGCGTACCGCATTCGCCGCCCGCCTGCACCGCACGCCTTCAGCTCGGGACCGCTTGCGGACTGGCGTACAATAGCTGTCGCGGCGCTCGGCCGCCGGAGCCGGCAGCATGGCGCAGGACGTGCTTCGCAGGAGCCCGCTCGACGCGGCGCACCGCGCCCTCGGCGCCCGCATGACGCCCTTCGCCGGTTGGGAGATGCCGATTCAGTACGCCGGCATCGTCGAAGAGGTGCGCGCCGTGCGCGAGCGCGCCGGCCTGTTCGACGTCTCGCACATGGGACGGCTGTTCCTGAACGGCCCGGACGCTCTCACCTTGCTGCGTGAGACGCTGACGTACGATGCCGCCAACGTCGAGGAAGGCGCCGGTCATTACAACCTGCTCTGCGACGAGCATGGCGGCATCCTCGACGACCCGTACCTCTACCGCATCGGCCGCGAGCGCTGGCTGCTGGTCGGCAACGCCTCGCGCTACGACGCCGACCTGCGCTGGCTGCACGGCCACCGCCGCAGCGCGATGGATCTGGCTCTGGACGATCGCCAGGCGGCGACAGTGATGCTGGCGCTGCAGGGGCCGGGTGCGCGCCACGTTTTCCAGGCCGTCTTCTCGGCGGAGCTGGAACGGGCCGTGCCGCGCCACGCCTGCCGTGAGATCGAGCTGTTCCGCCAGAAAGCGCTGGTTTCGCGCACGGGCTATACCGGCGAGGACGGCTTCGAGTTCGTCTGCGGCCTCGACGCCGGCCGCAGCCTCTGGGAGGCGCTGGTTGCCGCCGGCGTCACGCCCTGCGGCCTCGGCGCCCGCGACGTGCTGCGGTTGGAGGCGGCGCTGCCGCTCTACGGCAACGACATCGACACCACGACCACACCCTGGGAGGCGGGCCTCGGCTGGGTCGTCTCCCTCGACGCCGAGCGGCCCTTCGAAGGCCGGCAAGCACTGCAGAACACCCGCGGCGCCACCGATCGCCGCCTCTCCTGCATCCGCGCAACGGAGCGGGCGGTGCCGCGCCACGGCTACACAGTGCGACACGAGGGTCGCGAGCTGGGCGCGCTCACCAGCGGCAGCTTCTCGCCAACCATCAATGCCGGCATCGGCATGGCCTATCTGCCGCTGGATCTGGCGAAGCCCGGCACGGCACTGGAGGTCGAGATCCGCGGCCGCGCCGTGCCCGCCGCGGTGGTGAAGCGGCCGTTTTACAGAGCGGCGAATAGGGAGTAGAAGCTCGTGGACCGGCGACCGGCTCAGAATATGCGGACCTGGCAACAGCAAGCGTCTGCTGCACCATACGCCGTGTCATCCCCCTTTATTTGCTGTTTCCTGACGGCTTGTGCCGGCTCGGGCGGCGGGGCGGAGTGATGCCACCAGCGAAAGACGCCACTCGCATGCGGGGCAGGCTCTCCCATATCTGTCGTGTTACCCCACAGAGGATCCCTTCCGTGATAGATAACGAACATTCCGTCTACGGCCGAGCAGCAGTGAGAGACGAAGAGGCATCGGGCGCAGACCTGCCCTACACTTGAGCTGTTTGCCACGACTGCTCTGCTGCCGATAATGGTCATACTCCGCAGTGTGCAACCACACACCGTTGCTCACCGGAGCCATGGAGGGATAGGGGTTGAAAACAATGACATGCAAACAAATGGGTGGTCCATGTGATACCCAGTTTCATGGAACTTCGGCTGATGAGGTTATAAAAGCCCAGGATAAACATCTAAAAGAAATGGTCTCCGGTGGTGACGGAACGCACATTGATGCCTTGAAGGCGATGCGGGGCAGGTGGAAAAATCCCATCAAAGGGATGGGGTGGTATCTGAAGACAAAGAAAGCCTTTGCTGCTCTTCCCGAAGACTGAGCGGCGCCACCTCCCCTGATGGTCAATCTGTACGCCTTACGGGATAGGCGCTAAGACATGGTTTCAAAACCGGCTCGAGTTCCCCCTTGTAGGTGTGCGATCGCACCTGAACGCCGGTTTTGAAACCATCTGTAAGGAGCAGCGATGGAGACTCCGCGCGACTTGAAGTACTCGAAGGAGCACGAGTGGGTGCGGCTGGAGGGGGAGACGGCCACGGTGGGCATCACGGACTTCGCCCAGGACCAGCTCGGCGACATCGTCTACCTCAGCCTTTCTGCCGCCGGCACATCTGTTGAGCAGTTCGGCAAGATCGGCGAGATCGAGTCGGTCAAGTCGGTCTCCGAGCTGTTCACGCCGATCGGCGGCGAAATCAGCGAGATCAACCAGGCGGCCGTGGAAGAGCCGGAGATCATCAACAAGGAGCCCTACGGCGGCGGCTGGCTGATCAAGCTGAAGGTCGCGGACGCCGGCCAGCTCGACAATCTGCTCTCGGCCGAGGCGTATGAGCAGCACACCGCCAGCGAACACTGACACACTGCAGCCTTCGCCGGACGGGGCGCACAACCCCTATGTCGGCACCACCGTTGCCGAGCGCGCGGCGATGCTCGCCCACATCGGTGTGGCCTCGGCGGACGAGCTGTTCACGCCGATTCCGGCTGCCTACCGCACGCCCGAACTGCGGCTGCCGCCGCCGCTCTCCGAGCAGGAGCTGCTGCGCGAGCTGAGCGCGATCGCCGGCCAGAACCGGCACACGAGCGAGCTGATCTCGTTCCTTGGCGGCGGCGCCCAGCGGCACTTCGTGCCCAGCGCGGTCGGCCACATCGTCGGCCGCAGCGAGTTTTACACGGCGTACACGCCGTACCAGCCGGAGATCAGCCAGGGGACGCTGCAGGGCGCCTTCGAGTTCCAGTCGCTGGTCTGCGAGCTGACCGGCATGGACGTGGCCAACGCCGGCATGTACGACGGCGCCAGCGCCTTCGCGGAGGCCTGTTTGATGGCCGTCGCCGCCAGCGGCCGCCGGCGCATCGCTCTGCTTGACTCGGTCAATCCGGCGTACGCCGAGACCGTGCGCACGTATGCCTCCGGCCACGGCCTGCCGGTCGAGCTGGTCCCGGCCGCGCAGCCGGCACTTGGCGATGGGCACGCCTGTCTCGCCGCGCAGCAGCCGAACGGCCTCGGCGCTCTGGAGAACGTCCAGGCGCTCGCGGACGCGGCGCACGCGGCCGGCGCCCTGTTCATCGTGGACGTGGACCCGATCTCGCTCGGCCTGCTGCGCGAGCCCGGCGCGTACGGCGCGGACATCGTCACCGGCAGCGGACAGGGGTTGGGCGGCGGCCTGAACTACGGCGGGCCGCACGCCGGCCTGTTCGCCTGCCGCGAGCGCTTCCTGCGGCAGATGCCCGGCCGCATCGTGGGACAGACCAGGGACCTGGACGGCCGCACCGGCTACGTGCTCACGCTGCAGACGCGGGAGCAGCACATCCGCCGCGAGCGCGCCACCAGCAACATTTGCACCAGCCAGCAACTGCTGGCGCTGGCAGCCGCCGTCTATCTCACCTTGCTCGGCCCAGCCGGGCTGCGGCAGGTCGCCGCGCTCTGCTACCACAAGGCACACTACGCGGCCGAGCGCATGGCCGCGCTGTCCGGCTTCCGCCTCGCCTCGGACGCGCCGTTCTTCGATGAGTTCGCGCTGCAGTGCCCACGACCGCCGCATGAGATCCTGCCGGCGCTGCTTGAACGAGGCATCCTCGGCGGCATCGACGTGAGCGATCGCGTGCCCAATGGCCTGCTGATCGCCGTGACGGAGCTGAACCCGCGCGCGGAGATCGACGCGCTGACCGAGGTGCTGGCGCAGGTGGCCAGGCTATGACCGCGGAGACGTCGGCGCACGCCGCCCAGGCTCCGGCTGCGGTCTCGCCCCCGCGGCTCGCCGGACCGCCCGAGCTCTGGCGCGACGAGCTGGGCGCGGCGCTTTCCTTCGACCGGGGGGCGCCCGGCAAGCAGGGTGTGCTGCCGCCGGCGCTTGACGTGCCAACCAGCGCGTTGCCGCCCGCCGAGTTCCTGCGCGAGACGCCGCCGCGCCTGCCGGAGTTGAGCCAGCTCGACACGGTGCGCTACTACACCGCGCTCAGCCGGCTGAACTACAGCATCGACGCCGGCTTCTATCCGCTCGGCTCCTGTACGATGAAATACAACCCAAAGATCGACGAAGATATCGCCCGCCTGCCCGGCTTCGCGGCGCTGCATCCGCTGCAGCCCGAAGAGACCGTGCAGGGCACGCTGCGGCTGTTCTTCGAGCTGCAGGGCATGTTCGCCGAGATCGCGGGCCTGCACACGGCCAGCCTCGCGCCGATGGCGGGGGCGCAGGGCGAGTTCGCCGGCATCCTCGCAATCAAGGCCTGGCTTGAGGCGAACGGCCGCGCCGGCCGCCGGCGCGTGCTCGTGCCGGACGCGGCGCACGGCACCAACCCGGCCACGGCGGCGATGTGCGGCTTCGAGGTCGTCTCGATTCCCACGGCGGCCGACGGCGATATGGATTTGGACGCCCTGGCCGCCGCGCTCGACGATCGCGCGGCGGCGCTGATGCTGACGATCCCCAACACGCTCGGCCTGTTCGACTTCAACATCCTGCGCATCGCGGAGCTGGTGCACGGCGCGGGGGCGCTGCTTTACGGCGACGGCGCCAACCTGAACGCGATCGCCGGCCAGGTGAAGCCGGGCGAGCTGGGCTTCGACGTACTGCATATCAACGTGCACAAGACGCTGAGCACGCCGCACGGCGGCGGCGGCCCCGGCGCAGGGCCGATCGCGGTGAGCGAGGCGCTGGCGCCCTATTTGCCCGATCCCTACGTGGTGTTCGATGAGCAGGCAGGACGTTATCGGCTCGTGCGGCCCGCGCACAGCATCGGCCGGCTGGGCGCCTATCACGGCAACAGCGGCGTGCTGGTGCGCGCCTACACCTATTTGCGCACGCTCGGAGCCGCCGGCCTGCGCGAGATGAGCGAAAGCGCGGTCGTCAGTGCGAATTATGTCCAGTCGCGATTGAAAGCGGCGTACGTGCTGCCCTACGACCGCAGTTGTATGCACGAATCGGTCTTCTCCGGCAGCCGGCAGCGGGCGCGGGGCGTGCGCACGCTGGACATCGCCAAGCGCCTGATCGACTACGGCTTCCACCCGCCGACCGTCTACTTTCCGCTGATCGTGGATGAAGCGCTGATGATCGAGCCGACCGAAGCCGAGGGCAAGGACGCGCTCGACGCCTTCTGTGAGGCGATGCTGGCGATCGCGCGCGAGGCCGAGGAGAGCCCGGAGCTGCTACGCGAGGCGCCGCAGCAGGCGCCGCTGCGCCGCCTGGACGAGGCGACGGCGGCGCGGAAGCCGGTCCTGCGCTGGCGCCCCGGCAGCGAAGCCGCGAAGTAGCGCTCGGCGGCGGAGCGGGGCGCCTTCCAACAGTATTGCCAATATGGTCCAGGCTGTGCGGTATGGTGCACACGGCGATCCAGCCAACGCCGTTTGCCGATGTGAACGCGCTGTTAGGTCTGCTGCTGGACGAGACTCGCGCAACGCTGCGGCACGAGTTCGTCGGCATGTACCTGCACGGCTCGCTGGCGACCGGCGACTTCGACCCGCAGAGCAGCGACATCGATGCGCTGATCGTGACGGCTTCCGAGCCGGACGCCGCGACGATTGCCGCGCTCGCTGCGATGCACCGGCGCATCGCCGCCGGCGGGCTCACGTGGGCCGCTCGGCTGGAATGTTCGTACATTCCACGCGCCGCGCTGCGCCGCTACGACCAGACGAAGGCGCGGCATCCCCAGATCGGCGCGGACAAGCCATTCGCCGTGCGGCAGCACGAGCACGACTGGGTGATCGAGCGGCACATCCTGCGCGAGCGCGGCATCGTGCTCGACGGTCCGACGGCGGCCGGCCTGATCGATCCGGTTTCTCGCGCCGAGCTGAGCAATGCCGTCCGAACTATCCTGCAGGGCTGGTGGCGGCAGATACTGGAGCAGCCGGCCTGGTTTGCCGAGCGCGTCTACCAGGCGTTCGCCGTGCTGACCATGTGCCGGGCGCTGCACACGTTGCGAGCTGGCGAGGTCGTCTCCAAGCCCGCCGCGGCCGCCTGGGCAGGCGATGCACTCGGCGCACGCTGGGCGCCTCTCATCGAACAGGCCCTCGCCTGGCGCCACGACCCCGGCTCAGGCGATCCCTCCGACGCGCTGGCCTTCGTGCGCTTCGCGATCGAGCGGGCCGACCGCCGACCCTGAGGCCGTGCCACACGGTCGTCCAGGTCAGCGCAAGGGCGGACCGAGAAGGATGCGTTCGTGCATCTGTTCGGCCGGCCACGGCCCCTGCCAGGCCCAGCCGAAGCGCCACGGGTTGATGTTCTCCAGCCACCAGGTTGCGCCGGCCGCGGCATACGGCGCGACGATGGCCTTTTCAGTGGCACCATCGCTGCCGCTCGTGGCGCCCGCCGCCACTACGTCGAAGCCGTCCATAGTCTGCCGCTGGCCGCGTAGGTACGCGACGACAGCCTGCAGATCGTCCGGCGTCAGCGTTCCCTCAAGCCCCTGCCCGGCCTTCATCGGCGCTACACCGTCCCATTGGGCCGCGCGACGGAACGGCGCTTTGTGCGGCCAGGTCGCGGCCAGCCAGATGGGGATGCGCGGCCGCTGCACCGGCGTGGGCAAGAACGCGGCCGGCCCGGTCGCGCCCGGCAGGCGGGCCTCGACGGTGTAGTACCGGCCGTGATGGCGAACCGGCTCGCCGGACCAGAGTTCACACAGCAGCTCAAGACCCTCGTCAAGCATGGCAGCGCGTTCGCGCAGCTCCCGCGCTTCGCCCAGGTCCTCCAGCTCCCAGGAGAGCAGGCCGCTGCCCGCGCCGAGCACCAGCCGTCCCTGTGAGAGGTGGTCGAGCGAAACGGCCTCGCGCGCGAGCTTCACCGGCCGGCGGCGCGGCAGTGGCGTCACCAGCGGCCCGAGCCGCATGCGCTCCGTGGCGAGCGCCACGGCCGTGAGCGCCACCCAGGGATCGACCACCGGCAAAGCGCCGAAGAGCACGTGGTCCCAGAGAAAGAATCCTTCCCAACCCGCCGCCTCGGCCTCGCGCGCGAGCGTGGCCAGCAGCCGCGCATCGGCGTAGGGACCGAAATTGGGCAGCGAGAGTCCGTGGCGCACGCCGGACCTCCTCGTGGGCTCCCTCCGCCTCGCCGGTGATTGACGCCGTGTGAAGGATCAGTCCCTGGCCTGCCGGAACGGTGCACAAGCCTTGACAGCGGGCGTATTGTAGCGAGCACAAGGCCGCGCCGGCAGCGCCGGACACTCTGCCAGCGCAGCATTACAACTCTGAGCCATATGCCGTATGCCGTAGGCCGTATGCCGTATGCCGTATGCAAGGAGGGGATCATGGCCGAGAGTGCTCCACGCATCCCGACTCCGCAGGATCTGCTCGGTCCCTGGCGCCAGATGGCCGAGCAGGCCGAACAGCAGTGGAACCAGTACTTCAACCAGGCGATGGGCACCGAAGCGTTCGCGGGCATGATGGGCCGCTACATGGAGGGCTACCTCGCCTTCCAGCAGAGCCTCGCCCACAACATCGAGCGTTACATGCAGTCGCTCAACCTGCCAACGCGCACCGACATCACCGCGATCGGCGAACGGCTTGCCTCGCTGGAGTCGCAGCTCTCGGCGATGGCGGCCGAGCAGCGGCGCCTGGTGAAGAAGATCGAAGCGCTTGAGGGCAGCGGCGGCAAGAAGCCGCGCGCCAACGACAACGGCGCCTGAGCCCGCGCACGTCCGGGCGAAGTCCCTGCGCAGAGAACGCCGCCCGCCACGGCGGATCGCCCCGCATTCGGGGAGGCAGCCGATGACCGCACAGCGCTCCGATCCCGCCGCCCCGGCCAACCTTTTCAGCGGCCAGTTGCAGCAGTTTCAGGACGAGATGCAGCGCGCCATGCTGCAGTCGATGCGCGCCTTCGACGTGCTGCGCGACCAGAAGCCCGCCAACGTCGGCAAGGCGCCGAAGGACGTGCTCTGGCAGCAGGGCACCGCCCAGCTCTACCGCTACCGCCGCACGACCGCGACGGTGCAGCCCGTGCCGCTGCTGATGGTGCACTCGCTGGTGAGCAAGCCCTACATCCTCGACCTGATTCCCGGCAACTCGTTCATCGAGTACCTCGTCGGCCAGGGCTTCGACGTCTACATGGTGGACTGGGGCACGCCGCGGCCGGAGGACAAGACGCTCACGCTGGAGAGCTACACCGACGACATGATCCCCGAGGTCGTGGGCGTGGTGCTGGAAGAATCCAATGCGAGCGAGTTCTCGCTGTTCGGCTACTGCATGGGCGGCCTGCTGGCGCTGATGTACGCCGCCACGCATCCCGAGGCGCCGCTGCGCAACCTGGTCACTTTGGCCACGCCGGTGGACTTCTCGCAGATGGGGCTGCAAAACTTCTGGGCGCAGGAGCGCGCGCTGGACGTGGACCGCATGGTCGCGGTCTACGGCAACATCCCCGCCGACATGATCCAGCAGTCGTTCCGCATGCTGAAGCCGGCGAGCGAGTTCAGCCCGGTGCGCTACATCAACCTCTGGCAAAACGTGATGAACGACAAGTTCGTCGAGCAGTACCGCGCCTTCGACCAGTGGACCAACGACCACATCCCCTTCCCCGGCGCATGCTTCCGCCAGACAACGATCGAGCTGGCGCGGGGCAACAAGCTGGTGAAGGGCACCCTGGAGCTTGGCGGCCGGCGCGTCGATCTGAAGGCGATCACCTGCAGCTTCCTCGCCGTCGCGGCCGAGTCCGACCACATCGTGCAGTTGCCGGCCACGCGTGTGCAGACCGAGCTCGTCGGCAGCAGCGACAAGGAGCTGGTGGTGATGCCGGGCGGCCATGTCGGCCTGGCGGCGGGCCGCAAGGCGGTGCAGACGCTCTGGCCCAAAGTCGCGAGCTGGCTGGG
>DATGEL010000006.1 GCA_035310145.1 Dehalococcoidia bacterium | reverse complement strand
AGCGGTAGAGCTGGGCGGTGCCCTGCTGCCAGAGCACGTCCTTCGGCGCCTTGCCGACGTTGGCGGGCTTCTGGTCGCGCAGCACGTCGAAGGCGCGCATCGACTGCAGCATGGCGCGCTGCATCTCTGCACGCCAGGCGTTGAACAGCGCGAGGCCGGGCAGCTCGGCCGCAGGGGCGGCGGGTGTCTGGGCGGGCGTTGACGTGGAGGTGGTTGCAGCCATCAGGGATTCTCCTTTTGCCATCGCGCACCGCGCGATGACCAATACAGCTGCCGGCGGCCTGCCGGCAAAAGCGGCGCGACGAACGAGCGCCCGCGCGGATCGGCAGGAGTGAAGCGGGGTGCGCGACGATCTGCTGCGAGAGGAACGCGGGGAAGGCGCTGCGGTGGGCGCCCGGCGGCGCTCCGGTCCAACTTCGTTCGTGATTTCACGAACACACTAGCAGCGGCGCCGGGCGCGTGTCAAGCTTTTTCAGGTAATTACCGTGTAAACGTTACGTTACAGGCCGAAGACCGCCATGTTGCCGCGGGCTGCGCGGCCTCACCCCCGGCCCCTCTCCATCCCATGGCGAGGGGAGGGTGCAGCACTGAGCGTTGTTTTCCCTGCCTTCAGCCTCGCTGCCCCGCGCAGCGATCTCCCCTTTCCCTGGCACTGGGGCAAGAGGCAAGAGGCAAGAAGCGGGGGTGAGGGTGAGGGCGCCGTCCGCCACGCGTTCGCCTTGACGCCGGCACGAGGCTGTTACAGAATTCGTGAGCGCGATTCGCGACCAGCGCGCGGGAAGCCGCAAGTGGTCTGCCGGGATCGACGACGGGAGGGGCTATGAGCGGTTCGTTCTCGCGGCGGGAAACCTTCGGGCCGGTGCGGCGTCTGCGGCGGCGCACGGTGCTGAAGCTGAGCGCCCTGGCCGGCGGCGCGGGGCTGGCGCCCTGGCTGCTCGCCTGCGGCAGCAGCAACAACAACAAGAACAACGGCGCCAGGGCCACCCAGGCGCCCACCCAGGCCGCCCCGGCCGCCACCGGCGGCAGCCCCGCGGCCGCGGCGACCGCTGGCGGGGCCGCAACGGCCGCGGCGCAGCCCGCGGGCAGCGCCGCCCCTGCGGCGGCGGCGCCCAACAAGGCGCCGGCGGGCCAGGCGGTGATTTTGCAAGGCGCCGATGTCAACTTCATGGATCCCGAGTTCCGCAACTCGGTGCCGGAAGCGAACATCAACTTCCACATGTTCGACCCGTTCCTCTGGCAGAACGGCAAGACGCTGAAGCAGGAGCCCTGGATCATCGAGTCGTGGAAGTCGATCGACCCGCTCACCTGGGAGTTCAAGGTCAAGAGCGGCGCCAAGTTCCACGACGGCAGCCCGGTCGATGCCGCGGCCGTCGCCTTCAGCCTCGCGCGGCATTCGAAGGACAAGATCGGCGGCAAGCCGATCATCGCCAACTTCGGCCGGCTCACCAATTTCGCCTCTGCCACCGCCGTGGATGCCACAACGGTGCAGATGAAGACCTCGGCGCCCGTGGCCGAGTCCTTCCTCACCTACCAGCTCGCCTCGTATGAAGTGATGCCGCCCGGCGTCTACACCGACGAGTCGGACGCCAACCTCGCCAAGGTCTCGGCCAACCCCGTCGGCAGCGGCCCGTATAAGTTCGTCGAGTGGGTCAAAGACGACCACCTGACGATGCAGGCCTTCGACGGCTACTGGGGCAAGAAGCCCGCCATCGCCAAGCTGATCTGGAAGCCGGTCACACAGGTCGAGACGCGCCTGCTCGCCCTGCAGAAGGGCGAGGCCGACATCGTCGTCAACGTGCCGCCCGACCTGGTGGACGATGTGAAGAAGTACGCGCAGGTCGGCTCGCTGGCCGGCGGGCGCAACATCTACATCGGCATGCGCTGCGACCACAAGCCGTTCGACGACAAGCGCGTGCGCCAGGCGATGAACTACGCCTTCAACTTCGACGCGGTGAACAAGGGCCTGCTCAACGGCGCCGGCACGCGCACGAAGACGATCATCAACCCGCCGCACGAGCCGCCGGACGCCAAGGCGTACACCTACGACGTGAACAAGGCAAAGCAGCTTTTGAGCGACGCCGGCCTCGCCAACGGCTTCTCCGTGACGATGGACTCGCCCAACGGCCGCTACATCAAGGACAAGGAGATCGCCCAGGCCTTCGTCTCTGACGTCTCCAAGGTCGGCGTCAAGGTCAATTTGCAGGTGCTCGACTTCGCCGTTTACGCCGGCGACAAGCTGCAGAAGCGCGACCCGGACGACTTCTTCCTGCTGGGCCTGGGCTCGCCCTTCACCGGCCAGGACGAGGCGTTCTACGTCAACCCGGACTTCTCGCTGGACGGCACGCACTGGCAGAACCAGCAGTACATCGACCTCTACAACCAGCTCAAGAAGGAGACGGACGAGACCAAGCGCCAAACCCTGATCAATCAGATCTCGGCGATCATCATGGACGACGCGCCCTGGGTATTCGTCTGGCACCAGGTGGACAACTACGGCTTCAGCAAGCGCCTGACCTGGGAGCCGCGGCCGGACGAGCGCATCCTGCTGCACGACGCCTCGCTGAAGAGCTGACGGGGGAGGGTGGCCCTCATCCCCCGGCCCCTTCTCCCATTCGTTGCACGATGGGAGAAGGGGAGATCCTTTTACGGAGGGTTGAGGCTGAAGCCGGGGCTCACAAGCCACGTGTAGGGGCACACGGCGTGCGCGCTTCGCGCCCACAGACGCGACCGATGGCACCCGACTAACCCGACGCCCTTCCGTATCAGCAACCCACGATCGCCCTTCCCCATCCCAGATCGCGCTCCGCGCGATGACAAGGATTGGGGGAAGGGAAGGGGATGAGGGCCGGCCCGTGCTGAACTACCTGATCCGCCGCCTGCTGCAGTCGGTGCTCGTCGTGGCCGGCGCGACCTTCATCGTCTTCTTCGTGCTCTACCAGACGGGCGACCCCACGCTGCTGATCGCCAGCACCCAGGCCACCACGGAGGACATCGCCAACCTGCGCCACAGCCTCGGCTTCGACCGGCCCTGGTACGAGCAGTACGGCCGCTTCGTCGTGCACGCCGCCCACGGCGACTTCGGCGAGTCGTTGCGCTTCCGCCAGCCGGTGACGCGGGTGGTGCTGGAGAAGCTGCCCGCCACGCTGGAGCTGAGCATCGCCGCCTACGCCCTGGCGCTGGCCGTCGCCATACCCGTCGGTATCATCTCGGCCACGCGGCGCAACTCGCTGCTGGACAACGTGGCGATGCTGGTGGCGATGTTCGGCCAGTCCGTGCCTGTCTTCTTTTTGGGCATCATGCTGCTCTGGGTCTTCGGCGGCCAGCTCGGCTGGTTCCCGATCGTCGGCCGCGGCGACGGCTTCGTGGACGAGCTGCACCACCTCGTCTTACCGGCGATCACGCTGGGCACCTTCTCCATGGCGCGCAACGCGCGGCTGGTGCGCTCCAACCTGCTGGAGGTGCTGGGCCAGGAGTTCGTGCGCACGGCGCGGGCGAAGGGGCTGCGCGAGTACACGGTGATGATCCGCCACGCGCTCAAAAACGCGATGATCCCGCTGGTGACGATCATGGGGCTGGAGTTCGGCGTGCTGCTGGGCGGCGCCGTGGTCACGGAGACGGTCTTTGCCTGGCCGGGCGTGGGCCAGATGGTGATCCGCGCGATCGAGCAGAAGGACTTTCCCGTCGTCGTCGGCGCGGTGACGATGCTCTCCGTCATCTTCGTCGCGCTCAACCTGCTGGTGGACCTGACCTACGGCTTCCTCGACCCGCGCATCCGCTATGGGTAGGGCGTAGGGCGTGGGGCGTGGGGCGTAGGAATAAGGAGCGAGGAACGAGCAGCGGCTACTCCTGATTCCTCTTCTCTCTTCGGCGGGCGCAGACTTCAGCAGACAGGAGGCTTTGGCAGGCGCGGCGCAGGCAACGGCTCCGGGGGAACCAGGGGCCGCCCCGTTGCCAGCCGCCCGCTGCCAACACGCATGACGCAGCTTTCGCCCGCCGCCGATACGTTCCCGGCCCTGGCCGCAGCCGGGCCGCGCCATCTGCTGCCCCGCTGGCTGCGCAGCCTGCTGCGGGCCCGGCTGGCGACGATCGGCTGCGCGATCCTGCTGCTGGTCATGGTCGCCGCCGTGTTCGCGCCGCAACTCGCCCTGCACAACGCCTCGCAGGGTGAGGTCGTCTCCAACAAGATCCCGCCCTTCTGGGGCACCTACAAGCACAAGACCGGCACGCGCGTCTTCCCGCTCGGCACCGATGAGCAAGGGCGCGACATCTATTCGCGCCTGCTCTACGGCGCCCGCATCTCGCTGGCCGTGGGACTGACCGCCGTGCTGGTGGGCGGCGCGATCGGCATTGCTGCCGGCCTGGTGGCGGGCTACTACCGCGGCCTCACCGACGACGTGATCATGCGGCTGGCCGACATCCAGCTCGCCATCCCCTTCATCCTGCTGGCGATCGCGATCCTGGCCGTGCTGGGGCCGGGGCTGAAGAGCATCATCTTCACGCTCGGCATCACCAGCTGGGTGACCTACGCGCGCGTGGTGCGCGGGCAGGTGCTGTCGTACCGTGAGAAGGAGTTCGTGGAGGCGGCGCGGGCGATGGGCGCGGGCGACGTGCGCATCATGGTGCGGCACATTCTGCCTAACACCTGGGCCTCGATCATCGTGATCGCCAGCTTCGGCGTGGCCAGCACGATCCTGGCCGAGGCGGCGCTCTCCTTTCTCGGTCTCTCCGTGCCGCCGACCACGGCGACCTGGGGCAACATGGTGGCCGCGGGCCAGAGCCAGATCATCACCGGCGCCTGGTGGACCTACACCTTCCCCGGCGTGGCGATCATGCTCACAGTGCTGGCCGTGAACGCCGTGGGCGACTGGCTGCGCGACTTTTTGGACCCGCGCCTGCGTGTCTGACGGCGCGGCCGCGGCCGTGAATTTCGGAGGCAATGGGCGATGGCGGACCAACGAGCAGCAGTCGAGGCGTACGTGCAGGCGCTGCGCACGGGCGAGGCCGCGGCGGCACAGCGCGCCGCCGGCTATCTCGCGCCGGACGTAGTGCTGAACACGGGGCGGGAGGAGTTCGCCGGGCACGATGCGGTGTTGGCGCGGATCAGCGGGCAGTGGCCGCTGACGCCGGTCTACCAGCATGGCGGCTGGTCCGAGCCGCACCCCGACGGCGACGGTCTCTCCGTGCAGGCCGAGTTCGGCCCGTTCGGCGCCGCGCCGCGCTCCGTCAGCCTGCGCTTCGCCTTCAACGCGGCCGGGCAGATCAGCCGCGTCGAGCAGCGCACCGTGCAGGCGCCGCCGCCCGAAACGAGCCGGACCCTCCCCGACTTCGTACGCGGCCTGGTCAACGGCGCCCTCGCCAACGGTACGCCGCTGACGCTGGCCTACGTGGACGCGGAGGGCCGTCCGGTGCAGTCGCTGCGCGGCAGCACGCACGTGTTCAGCGACCACCAGCTCGCCATCTGGCTGCGCAACCCCAACAGCGGCATGGCGCAGGCGATGCAGCGCAACCCGGCGCTCTCGCTGCTCTACCGCGACAGCAAGACGCGCACGACGCTGATCTTCCAGGGGCGCGGGCACGTTGAAGCCGACCCGGCGGTGCGCGAGCGGGTCTTCGCCCTCTCGCCCGAAGTGGAGCAGAACCACGACCCGGAGCGCCACGGCCTGGCGCTGATCATCGACGTCGAGCGCGTGCAGGGCGCCAGCCCGCGGGGCTCCGTGCGCATGGAGCGGCCGGCCCCCTAACCCCGGCGATCGGCCCTCTCCCCCGTCCTCGCTCTCCCATCCGCAGAGGTTTGGAGATCGGACGCCTGCGGCGAGCGTACAGGCGAGGGGCGAGCATGGGGCAAATGAATCGGACACTGCCGGGTTAACCGTACAGCGACACGAGCGCTCTACCCACGATCGCCCCTCGCCCAGGATTGGGAGAGGGGACGGGGGTGAGGGCCGACGGCCACCGTCGCGTTGCGCCAGGCGAAGTTCGAGCAGACCGTGGAGACGCCCGCGTTGGGCGAGCCGGCCACCACCAGCAGGATCGCGTCCGGCGACGGCGCGGTGTGGATGAAGGCGTCTTCGGCCTCGTCCTCCAGGCCGATGATCTTGCCGAAGCGGCGCAGCTCGCGCTTCGTCTTGCCGAAGTGCTCGAAGAGGAACTCGCGCACCTGCTGCTTTGTCCAGCCGCCGCGGGCGACGATCTGCGCGTGCTCCGGCCCCATCACCACGATCGAGCCACTGGTGCGGTTGTAGGGCGGCGCCTCGTAGATGCCGCCGGCGTAGGACATCGAGTCGGCGATCGTCAGCAGGATCTCTTCCGGCGACTGCGTGCTGCGGTGCTCGACGTGCAGGTCGCTGCGCGTCATCTGGATCGTGACCGTGCTCTCCTCCGCCGCAAAGCCGCGCTCGACGTGCAGCGGCTCCCAGGGGCTCTCCTCTTCGTTCTCGGCGATGCAGCAACTGTACTTGAGCGGCGTGCCCTGAGCGCTCTGGTCGAACTCGTGCGGGCGGATGCCGAGCGTGTTCATGATGATCAGGCGCATGGCGCGGCCAATGGTCGTGTTCGCGCGGTCGCCGGGGCCGAAGATGTTCTCGGCGCTGTTGAAGCCGAGCCTGCCGCGCACCGAGCCGTTGACCACCAGCAGCGGCGCCTGGCCCGTGGTGCTTTGCAGCAGGCCGCTGCCCGCGCCGATGCCGCGGAAGGCGTCGAGCGCCGCCAGCAGCACCGGGAAATACTCCGGCAGGCAGCCCGCCATTACGGCGTTGATCGCCGCTTGCCGCACCGTGCACGTACGGTCGAGATGCTCCTGCGTGATCAGCACCTCGTCCGGGACGCGCGCGGTCTGTGCCAGGAACTCGTCCAAGAAGGCGCCGATCGGCGGCACCACGGGCAGGCCGTCGCTCCAGCCCTGCGCGTAGCAGGCCTCGATCGCCGCTCGCGCCGCGCGGATATCGGCCTCGGTCAGTTCTGCAGCGGCGCTCATGCCTCCCCCGTGTTATCGCCGAGCAGCCGGCCACTGCGGCGACCTGCCGGGCCGGCAGGTCAATCGCTCGCTCGCGTAGGGGACGGGCGCCGCCGCGCCGTGCCGCGCAGCAGCCAGAGCGTGGCAACGGCGGCGACGGCGATCGTGATGCCGGCGACGATCAGCTGGCTCAGCGCCCGCCGCCAGGGGTGGGACTGATAGACGACCTGGGCGCCGGCGGTGAGCTTGCGCAGCGCCTCGTCGTGGCCCAGGGCGCCGCGGCCGTCCCACTCCACGGTCACGCTCTGGCCGGTTTGCGTTTCGTTGAACGCCTTCTCGGTCGCGTTGATCAGCTCGTTGCCGTGGCCGGTGTCCACCGTCAGCACGTATTGCTCGTCGGCGTTCTCACCGGTTTGCACGATGCGTTCGTGGCCGACGAGCGTGCCGCTTACCACGCGCGAGGGGCCGAGCACCTGCCAGAGGTCGAGTGCCGCGTTGCCCACGATCGCGCCGGCGTTGATCGCGATCAGCAGCAGGATCGCCGGCAGCTTCAGCCGCGACCAGAGCGAGCGGCGCGGCGCCGGCAGCGTCCGTGTGGCCGTGGAATGAACCGAGGACATCTCCGCCTCCGCTGCGCCTTCACCATCGTACACGGGGGCCATGCCAGGCAAGCGCCGGGCAGCGGCGGCTACGCTACGATGAGCGCGGCCGCCGCGATCACGCGACACGGCCGCGGAGGAGGCGATGAGCATCGATCGCGAAGTGCACGCCGTGGTGCTGGACCTGATCCGGCGCTTGCTGGATCGCCACCCGCGCACGCCGGCGGAAGAAGAGTATCTGAACATGTTGCAAAGCATTGCCGCCGACTACGAGCGCGACTTCCCCGCCTACGGGCCGCAGGACGAGGAGCGCGAGTAGCCGGCGCCGCGCCGTTCAGCCGCGCGCTTGCGCCAGCACCGACTCCATCACGCGTTCCATCGTCTCCCGCGCCGTCTCGACCGAGCGCACGCCCATGTCGAAGGCCAGGTGCGAGACGCCCGCGGCGCGGTAGGCCGCGACCTCCTCGCGCAGCGCCTGCTCGTTGCCCGGCGCGAAGCGCAGCGGAATGCGCGCGGCCAGCGTCAGGGCGTCCGGGTCGCGGCCCGCCTCCCTGGCGTAGTGCTGCACGCGGGCGAACTGCGCCGCAACCTGCTGAGGGCTGACGTTCGCGCCCAGCCAGCCGTCGCAGAGCTGCCCGCCGCGGCGGAAGGCGGGTTCGCTGTGGCCGCCGCCCCAGATCGGCGGGCGCGGCTGTTGCAACGGCTTCGGCGCGAAGCCGACGTCGTCCAGGCGGTAGAACGTGCCGCTGAAGCTCGTGTCCTCGGCGCTCCAGAGCTGCTTAATCAGCGCCAGGTACTCGTTGGTGCGGCCGCCGCGGTGCGCGAAGGGCACGTCGAGCGCGGCGAACTCTTCGGCCATCCAGCCCGTGCCGATGCCGAGGATCAGCCGCCCGCCAGAGACAAAGTCGAGCGTCGCCAGCTCCTTGGCCTGCACTACCGGGTTGCGGTAGGGGATGATCAGCACCGCCGTGCCCAACCGCACGCGCTCGGTGCAGCCGGCGACGAAGAGCAGGGTGGCGATCGGGTCGAGGAAGGGCGCGTCGGGCCGGAAGGGAAACTCGCCGGACTCGTTGTAGGGGTAGCGCGACTCCAGCCGCTTCGGCACGATCACGTGGTCGCTGACCCAGAGCGAGTCGAAGCCCGTGGCCTCGGCCGCCTGGGCGAAACCGCTCAGCACCTCGCGCGAGGCGCTGCGGCCGAGATGGGGCAGGTGCAGGCCGAACTGCATCGGGGCGCTCCTGCGCGGGCGGATGGGCAGATTGCTCCGATCATGGCGCGGCGGCGCGGAGTGTCAAGCTATGGTGCCGCGCGCCCGACGTGGCGCGAGTAGCGGATGTCACGGCCGGCAGCGCCGCCCGGTTGTGACGCCGCCGCTGCTGCCGGCCGCGTCCTGCTATCCTGATCGCGCACCGCTGGCAGGGCGGGCGCGGGCGTGAGGCGTGCGCGAATCGATCGTCGAGACGCTGATCTTAGCGCTGGGCGTCATGGCCGTGCTGGGGTTGCTGCGCTTCAAGTTTGCGCTGCGCTTCTGGCGGCGGGTGCGCCGCTTCGGCTACCTCTACGTCGGGCTGGTCGTGGTGCTGGCCGCGCTCTCCCTCTTCTTCGGCGTGCGGCTCTAGGCGGCCCTCATCCTCACTTCGTTTCTACGACCCCTCTCCTTCTCCCAATTCTGGAGAGAAGGAGAGGGGCGATCCTGGGTTGCAGCGATCCAGAGGGCGGCGGGTTAGCAGGCAAGCGTAGGGGCGCACCGCGGGCGGCCTTCGCGGCGCGGCCGCGACTCACGGCGCGTTGCTTCTCCCTCTATTCCCTGCTCCCTAACCCCTCGGCCCTACGCCCTGCTCCCGCGGCAGCCAGGCCATCGGATAGGCCGGGTCGTCGAAGGTGCGGGCGGCCTGGGTCAGCGTCAGCGGGCGGAAGGTGTCCAGCATCACGGCGATCTCGTCGGTCTCGGTGTGGCCGATCGAGGCTTCCAGGCCGCCGGGCTTGGGGCCGTGCGGAATGCCGCTGGGGTGCAGCGAGATCGAGGCGACTTCCACCGCCTTGCGCCCCAGCATCTGGCCGTTGACGAAGTACAGGACTTCGTCGCTGTCGATGTTGCTGTGGTTGTAGGGCGAGGGGATCGACTGCGGATGGTAGTCGATCTTGCGCGGCAGGAAGTTGCAGACCACGGCGCCCGGAATCTGGAAGACCTGGTGCACGGGCGGCGGCTGGTGGATGCGGCCGGTGATCGGCTCGAAGTCCGCGATGTTGAGCGCGTAGGGATAGAGACAGCCGTCCCAACCGACCACGTCGAACGGGTGCTCGGCGTAGACGTAGCTCGTGACCTTCGTGCCCGTCTTGACGCGCACCTCGTACTCGCCGCGCTCGTCGTAGGTCTCGATCTCGGCCGGCGGGCGCAGGTCGCGCTCACAGTAGGGCGCCCACTCCAGGAACTGGCCGTACTCGTTCAGGTAGCGTTTCGGCGGCTCGATGTAGCCCGCGGCCTCGATCAAGACCAGCCGCTGGTCATACTCGGTGCCGGGCCTGGGCTGCAACTGGTAGGTCGTGTTGTGCGGCACGACGAGGTAGTCGCCGGGGCGGTAGTCGATGCGGCCGAAGGCGGTGGCCAGCGTGCCGCTGCCCTCATGCACGAAGTACAGCTCGTTGGCGTAGGCGTTGCGGAAGAAGTAGGCCATCGGCCCGGCCGGGCGCAGGATGCTGAAGGCCACGTCCTGGTTGAAGAAGAGTGTCTTGCGGCCGGAGATCGCATCGCCCTCCGGCTCGGCCAGCAGCGTGCGGAAGAGGTGATGGCGGTGCAGGTCGTCGTCCCAGACCTCGCGCGGCATGGGCGGCTGCGCCTGCATCGCCTGCACGGCGGTGGGCGGGTGCAGGCGGTAGACGAGCGTGCTGGCACCGGCGAAACCCTCGGAGCCGAGCAGCTCCTCGTGGTAGAGCGAGCCGTCGGCTTTGCGGAACTGGGTATGGCGCTTGTGCGGCATCGGGCCGCGGGCAACGTAGTACGGCATCTCGGCTGCGCTCCCTCGCTGAAGACGGCAGGCGGCCCGGGCAGCGCCGCCCCGCTCGCCCACAGTGTACGCCCGCGAGCAAGCGCGCCGGTCAGGCGCTCGCCGAGGCGGATCAGCGCCATGCCGATCCGGGCGCCGAGGGCACGGCGGGCGGGAGCTGATGTTCGACGTTGCGACGGTTGCTCGGCTTCCGCTGCGGCATGCCACACAGGGCCGCACCAGCCCAGCAGATCGAGTTCCTGCAGCTTGCAGTCCAGCAGCATATCGTTGGTTGGCGACGGCAGCATCATCTCTCTCCTTGCGGGCCGTTACTCATTGCCCGCAAGCCGATGATGCGCCGCCGACGCAGGCCCGCCATCCCGGATCACCCTCAGCCTCGCTGAGGGAAGGGATGCAGTTCGCTCGCCAGCGGATGAGGGTGAGTATGCAGATCGACTACCGAGCTGCGGCGTGACTCAGATCGCCGCGTAGCGCGTAGGCGATCGCATCGACGCGGCCGCGGGCGCCGATCTTGGCGTACAGATTGGCGATGTGGCGCTCGGCCGTCGCCACCGACACGGCCAGTTCGGCGGCGATCTCCTTGTTGCTCTAGCCGGCCGCGAGCAGCCGCAGCACCTGCGTCTCGCGCTGCGTCAGGCCGGTCGCGCCGTTCGGCAGTCCGTCTGCGGGCGGCACGGCAACCGCGTGGAGGGTGGGCGGTGCGGCGTCGGGGGCCGGTTCACCGAGGAAGTCGAGGATCGCGCCCAGGATCGCGTCGCTGTCACCCACACAGGGAAAGTGTGCCTCGCCTTCCAGCGGGAGAAGGCGCGCATTGGGCACCGTGGCAGCCAGTCGCCGGCCGCGCTCGAATGGAATCGCCAGGTCGTCTCACCGGTGAATCACAAGCGCCGGCACTGTTCCAATCCCAATCGATCGATCACTGCCTCGCAGCACGCCAACTCGGCCGCCAGCGAGAAGTCGGTGCGATCGTGGTCAGAAAGTCCGCAGCCCCGGCGATCGTATGTGATGTACGTGAATCGCTGCGCGAGCGCCTCGACAAACGCACGATTAGGTGGAAACTCCCAGGCCACTTCGAGGTGGCTGGTTCCCGCCGGCGGCACGACCAGCGGCGGGCCACTGCCCACGGTGGAGTAGGCGATGCGCACGCCGTCCCGCGTGCCTCAGAAGCGAATCTCCTGCTCCATGGCCGTCTTCCCGCCGTGGCAAAAGCCTTGCTTTAGCGAGAATATACGCCGCAGCGAAGGGCGATCACTGAGCGCTGCAGATTCGATTCGGGGGCGCACCGAACAGATGCCCGGTGCGCGGTTCGTTGCGCCTGTGCGGCGGGCCACGAAGTGAGCCGAACCGTTCTCGCTGTCGCGGGTGTACAATGCAGTCCAGGTGAACGAGAACGAACGCGGATCGTCTGCCAAAGATGCACTGCTTGCTCGCTTCCTGGGCAACGCGCTCGAGCACGACCAGGAAGATGTAGAATACTGGCGCAATGCCAGCGATGAGCAACGCGGGCGAACATTGTATCGGCTCCTGCTCGAGGGCAGGCGCATCAGCGCAGCAGTACCGAACACGATCGCGCAATACGAGGACTCGGTGCGGCTCATTCTGAATCAGGACAACACGTTCGCGATCATCACTTATGAATGAGCTACTTCCCACGGAAATCATCGCGATTCATAGCGCATTCGAAAGAAACGGCATCCCGCATGCCTTTGGTGGTGCAATCGCACTCGCGTACGCCGGCATCCCGCGCTACACGCACGATATCGATGTGAATATTGCGTTGCCACAAGAGCAAGCGGCGCGCGTACTGGACAGCCTTTCGCCTGTCTTTCTCATCCGCGACCGAGAGAAGGCCGAGCGCGATCTGCGAACCATCGCCCAGACCCGGCTGCGCTGGGGCGATCTGCCGGTCGATTTGTTCTTCGCCAATACGCCGTTCCATGCATCTCTGGCAACCAGAACTCGGGAGGTTGATTACGTAGGATCGGCGATCCCCGTCATCTCCGCCGCCGACCTGGTTGTTTGCAAGGCGTTGTTCAACCGCCCGAAGGATTGGATAGACATCGAGAACGTCTTCAAGGTGGATGAGCACCTGGAGACGAGCTACATCCTGTACTGGCTCAACGAGTTTCGTGAACCTGACGATAATCGTATCCGCCGCATCGACGGTTTTATCAGGCAGTACCAGCACAGCAGCGGGGCGGCGCCGTCACGGGGATTGGACGAGGAGTGCAGCGCACGGTAATGCTCACTGGCGTCACGTGCCCGCGCCGCCGCGGCAGCCGGCGGCGGCGGGCGGCAGGCTGAAGGGGTGCAGTGAGCCGTCGTCCGCGCGCTGCAGCCACCAGAGCCGGCTGTTGAGCACGCGCAGCGTCGAGGCGATCGCGCTGCCGGGAATGTTTGTGCTCTGCCATGCCGAAGCGCCGGGGCAGAGGCCGAGCCAGCCGTCGCCGGCCTGCGTCTGCGCCAGCAGCGAGCCGTCCGGCAGGATCTGCAGGCCGCGGTACTGCGCCGGCAGGCTCGGGTCGGCGTCGGGCAGCGGCGGCAGTGTCACCGAGCCGAAGCTCTGGCCGCCGTCGTGTGTGACCTGCAGCGGGAAGTCGGCGCGCCCGGCGAGCAGCAAGGCGTCCATGGGCGAGAGCGGCGCCAGCTCGTTCAGGTCGCAGGCGTTGACCGTGGCGGGCGCGGCGGGCGGCTGGAAGCTCGCGCCGCCGTCCGTCGAGTAGAACAAAGCCTGCACGCGCTCGTTCATGGCGCACGAGCCGATTGCGTTCGGCCCGGCGCCGAAGCGCAGGCACGGCCCCTCGCCCGCGCAGTTCAGCGCGACCGCCTGCCAGGAGCCGTCGTCCATGGCCTCTTCGACCGCGAGCGCCGGCGGGCTGTCCGGCTCGGTGGGCATCGCGAACAGCGCCTGCACCGCGCCGTTCACCACCTGGAAGCCGCCGAACTGCTTCGCCTCGTAGCCGTCGGGCGCGGGCACGAGTTGCCAACTCTGGCCGGCGTCGGTGCTCTCGAAGGGCAGGAAAAAGATCGGCGGGGCGCCGAACTCGGCCAGCGCGGCGGGGAACGCGGCATAGATCAGGCTCGACCGCCCGGCGGGCAGCACGAGCTGCGTGCAGGCCGCGCCGCCGTCCTGGCCGAACAACTGGAAACCGTTTGCGGCGGCCGCGTCGCCGGCGCTGGCGATCGAAAGCGGATTCCACGAGACGCCGCCGTCGCGTGAGAGTTGCACGTCGCCCGGCTCGCAGAAGGCCAGGCGGCCGGCGTTGCCCGGATCGGTGGCGAAGGCCGGGTCGAGCAGGTTCTCGCTGCGCTCGATGCGCAGCGGCTGCGGGGCGCCGAGATCGCTCCAGGCGGGCGGCGCCTGCACGTCCAGTTCCGCCGAAGCGACGTCGATATTGCCGCCGGCAGTCCCCGCGTGCAGCGCCAGCGTGTGCGCTCCCGGCGCCAGTACTCCGAGATCGGGCAACGCAAGCGGCAGCCGAAACGCGTCGCTGAAGGAGCCGTCCGGCGCCTGCGCGAGCGGTCGCAGGACGGCCGCCGCGCCGTCGATCGTCAGCGAGTAGGCGAAGGCGTTGCCACCGCCCAGCGTTGCCAGCGGCGCCACGCCGCTCACGCTCACGAACTGCCCGGGCGTCGCCGGGTTCGGCGTGAGGCTGAGCGAGCCGCAGGCGACGGGCGGGCAGCCGGTCGGTGTCGCATCGGCGAGCGTGAAGGTGGCGGAGGCGTCCGGGCCGCGCGTGGCGCAGCCGCCGGCAAGGCTGCCGCCCGGCGGCGTCAGGCACTGCAGGCCGACCGTGTAGTCGCCCGCGGCAAGGTCGTGCGGGCCGTCCGCGGTGAGCCAGGGCGCCTGCGGCACGGTGAAGCTCAGGCCGAAGCCGCCCGGCGTCGTGTCCGACCACTGCACCGGCACGGCGAGCGCCGCGAGCCCGCCGGGACAGCCGTCCCAGCAGAGATCGACGTGGCCGCTGGCCGCGTTCGGCCTCGCACCGGCGGCAACGCCGGGGTAGACGCCGCTGATCTGTACGATGGCGCCGGGTGGGCCGGACGCCGGATCGAGCGTGATCGAGACTGCCGGCGAACCGGCCTGCGCGGAAAGCTGCCTGCCGCCGCCCGCGGCGAGCACGAGCGCCAGGGCAAGGGCGAAAGCAATCGATCGGCCGAGCTTCATCGTGTTCTCACAACTGGTTGTTGAGGCAAGCGGCGGGTTGCGCCTCTACCAGAGATGACGCGCCGGCAGGCACGGAGGTTGCAGGGAAGACTCCAGGCGGCGTGGCGATTGCGCGGCCGGTTGCACGCGTGCACCGTCGCAACGGCCGCCGTTCGATCTACGATCCGTTCCCGGGTTCCTGCGGCGCGTGCAGGCGGCGCTCCAGCACCGGGCTCTGGAACTCGGCCGCGAGCGCTTCCATATAAATCGTGTCGTAGCGCCGCTGGCCAAGGCGGTAGGCCCCATGGCGCCGGCCGATCCGGCGGAAGCCGGCCTTCTCGTAGGCGCGCACGCCGCGCGGGTTCGTTTCGTAGACGGTGAGCAGCACGTTGTGCAGACCGAGCACGTGAAAGGCGTAGTCCAGCACCAGCCGCGTCGCCTCCGTGCCGTAGCCGCGGTTCCAGCAGGACGGCTCGCCGATCAGGATGCCGAAGGTCGCCGTGCCATGTTTGAAGTTGATCTCGCGCAGGTCGGTGTTGCCGATCGGGCGGCCGCTCGCCCGCTCATAGATCGCGAAGGCAGCGCCGGTCTCGCTGCCGGCTGCCGTCTGCTCGAACCAGCGCTCCTCGGCCTCGCGCGTGTAGATGCCGGGGGCGCCGAGCGTGCGCGTAGCCTCCAGGTTGTTCATCCAGCGCGTCCACAGCTCGACCTGATCGCGCCGCCGCGGCCCGAGCGCAACCAGCTCGCCCTCGACCGTGTAGATCGGCTGCTGCGCGGCTGGTTCTGGCACCGTTCCTCCTCAAAGCAGCCGGATCGCGAACGCCGGCGCGGGCGCCAGCCGTGCGTATCGTAGCACGCCCCCGGGCACCGTCCGGGCGTTCACGGGGACGGCGCTGTCTCCCGTGTGCGACGGGGCAGGCGCTCCGCCGGGGCCCGTTCTCACCGGACCCGCGGCAGCAGCTCGGCCAGCGCCGCGAGCAGGGCGTCGATCTCGGCGCGTGTGGTGTAGCCCTGGGCAGAGACGCGGATGAAGTCGCGGTCCTGCCAGCGGATCACCGGGATCTCGATGCGGTAGTCGTCGCGCAGGCGCTGGGCCAGCGCGGCGCCGTTGCAGGGCGGCAGCGGCGCAGTCACCATCTGGGAGAACCAGTCGGGGCTGTCGGCCGAGAGCGGTGGCAGGCCGGTCAGCTCGGTCAGCGCCGTACGGGCGTAGCGCACCAGCTCGTGGCACTCGGCGCGCACGCGCGGCCAGTCGCGCTCGGCCTGGTAGGCGATCGCGGCCGGCACGCTGAGATAGGCGGAGTAGTCGCGTGTGCCCTGCCGCTCCTGCTCATCGATGAAGGCCGAAGGGCCGGGGTCGCGCGCCTGCCAGCCCCAGCCCACCATCAGCGGCTCGATCAGCGGCTGCAGGTCGCGGCGGGCGTAGAGAAAGCCGGCGCCGGGCGGCGCACAGAGCCACTTGTGGCAGTTGCCGCCGTAGAAGTCGGCGCCGAGCGCCTGCAGATCGAGCGGAATCTGGCCGACGGCGTGCGCCCCGTCGATTACCGACCAGATGCCGGCGTCGCGGGCGCGGGCGATCAGCGGCGCGATCGGCAGCCGCAGGGCGCTGAAGGAGGTGATATGGCTGAGAAAGAGCACGCGCGTGCGCGGTGTGACGCCGGACCAGACCGCCTCGACCACGGCATCGGCATCCTCGAACTGCGCCGGCAGCGGCCGCACCACGCACCGCGCGCCGCGCTTCGCGCAGATAAAGCGCCAGGTCCGATCGAGGGCGCCGTACTCATGGTCCGTGGTCAGCACCTCGTCGCCCGCGGCCAGCGGCAGCGAGCGGGCCACCACGTTCAGCGCCGTGGTCACGTTGGGGTGGTAGACGACTTCATCGGCGCCGGCGCCGAGATACGCCGCCAGCGCGCCGCGCGCCTCGGCCAGCAGGCCGCCGATCCGCCGGCTCAGAAAGGCGACCGGCTGGCGCTCCATTTCGGCCTGCCACTGCTGATACCGCGCGAACACTGGCCGCGCCCGCGCGCCGTGGGAGCCGTGGTTGAGGAAGATCCACTCCGGGTCGAGCACGAACTCACGGCGCAGCACTCGGTGCCGCGCCTCGGCCGCTTCGTCGTATGCTGCGTGAACCGGCATCGCACCGTCCATTCCCGCCGCTGCCCGTACCGGCGCCGCAGAAGTTCCGCCCTGCATTTTCGGTCTTCACGGCGGCCGGGGTGAAGATCGTACCGGCGTGCGGCGAGGGCGAGCAGCCGGCCGCGGGCGGCGCTTGACAGGGTGTCGCGCTCTCGTATGCTACGGCTACGCCGGCGGCGCGCTGGCCGGCGCCGGCAGCGGGAGTTCATGCCGCAAAGGAGTCCGCGATGCCGTTCGTGCGGATCACGCTGACCCATCCCCGCTCGGAGGTGAAGGCCGAGGTCGAAGCGCACTTCCGCGACCTGATCGCCACCACCGCGAAGCTGCCGGGCTTCATCGCCGGCTACGTGCTGGTCTCGCCGAACCTTTCGGGTGAAGTGGGTCGGGTGACGTTCTGGGAGTCGCACGAACACGCCAACCGCGCGGCCAACGACCCGCACGTGATGGCGGTGCAGGCCGAGGTCAAGTTCGACGACTCCGGCGAGCAACTGGACTGGGACCTCGACTCGCCCTTCTTCATCGGCTCGGGTTCGGGCGCGACGGTGTCGAGCGCGGGCTCGTAGGTGTTGGCGGGACTGGAGCCGGGCTCGACGCACAGCGAAGTCGAAGCGCTGACCGACCTGACGGAGCTTGCCGCCGGCTTCCCGATCGACGGCCTCTGGGCACTGGTGGCGCTGCTGGAGCACGCGGCGCGCAAGTGGATGACGGCGTTCATGGAGCCGGGCGAGCAGTCCGTCGGCGCCCGCGTCACGATCGCGCGCGCCACACCGCAACCCGCCGCGGACGTGGTCACCACGACCGCGACGCTGCGCGAGCTACGCGGCCGGCGCTACATCTTCGACGTCGAGCTGCGCAATGTGGCCGGCGAACTCATCGCCCGCGGCACGAACGAGCGGGCGGTGATCGGCGTCGCGTGAGGGGAGGAGTGGCGGGGCGGCCCTCATTCTCAGTTCGTTTCTACGACCCCTCTCCTTCTCCCAATCCTGGAGAGAAGGAGAGGGCGATCCTGGGGAGGAAGTTTCAGCGTGGGGTCGGGTTAGCAGCGCACCGCGTGCGCCCCTACGGCCGATCAGAAGCCCCCGCCTTCAGCCCCAAAGCTTCGTACTGAGATCTCCCCTTCCCATAGAATTGGGGGAAGGGGCAGGGGGATGGGGGCCACGGGTGGCCGGCGACACTTCGCAGGGAGGTATCCAGCGTGGCGCAGATGACGGGCGGCAAGGCAGTGGTGCAGGCGCTGAAGGCGGCGGGGGTCGATACCGTCTTCGGCATCATCTCGGTGCACGCGCTGCCGATCTACGACGCGCTCACCCAGGAGCCGGGCATCCGCCTGATCGTGCCGCGCCACGAACAGGGCGCCGCCTTCATGGCCGATGGCTACGCCCGCACCACGGGCAAGGTCGGTGTCTACTTCACCAGCACCGGGCCGGGCGCCTTCAACAGCGCCTGCGCCGTGCACGAGGCCTGGGTCGCCTCCTCGCCCACGCTGCAGATCACCGGCAACATCGAGTCCGCATACCTTGATCAGGGCAAGGGCTTTCTGCACGAGAACAAGCACCAGCGCGGCGTTTTCGACGAGCTGGGCGCGCAGACGCAGCGGGCGCTGAGCGTGGCCGAGATCCCCTACGCGATCCACGACGCCTTCACGCGGCTGCGCAACCAGCGCCCGCGGCCGGAGTTCATCGAGATCCCGATCGACGTGCAGTACGCGACGGGCGAGGCGGAGATCACGGCGCCCGGCCCGGCGCAGCGCCCGCAGCCGGACCCGCAGGCGATCCGGCGCGCGGCCGAGCTGCTGGCCGGCGCGAAGCAGCCCGCGATCTGGGCGGGCGGCGGCGTTAACCGCGCCGGCGCAAACGCCGCGCTCAAGCGGGTGGCCGAAGCGCTCGGCGCGCCGGTGGTGATGACGACGGCCGGCCGCGGCGCCCTCTCGGACGAGCACCCGCTGGCGATCGGCGGCTGGACCGGCGACCGCGACGTGAAGGCATATCTTGCCGAATGCGACGCGCTGCTCGTCGTCGGCAGCCGCATGGGCGGGCAGATGACCGGGAACTGGTCGCAGAAGCTGCCGGAAACGCTCGTGCAGGTCGATATCGACCCGGAGGAGATCGGCCGCAACTATCCCGCCGCGGTCGGCATCGTCGCCGATGCGCCGGCCGCCTTGAACGCGCTGGCAGACACGCTCGAACGGAGCGGCCACAAGCCCTCCGGCGAAGGCGCGGCGGCGGCGAAGCGGCTGCGCGAAGGCGCCCGCGCCAACGTGCAGAAGCGCATGGCGCCGTTGGTGCGGCTGCTGGACCCGATCCGCGAGACGATCGCCCGCGACGCGATCCTCGTCACCGACGCGACGATCATGGGGTACTTCGGCGCCAACAATTACTTTCCGCTCTACGAGCCGCGCACGCACGTGGGGCCGCAGTCGGTGGCGATCGGGCCGGGGCTGCCGTTCGGCATCGGCGCGCAGGCGGGCAACCCCGGCCGGCAGGTGGTGGTCTTCGCCGGCGACGGCGGCTTCATGCTCACGGCCACGGAGCTGGCGACGGCGGCGCAGTTCGGCATTCCGGTGAAGGTGCTGCTGTTCAACAACGGCGGCTACGGCATTCTGCGGCGCATGCAGCAGCAGCAGTTCGAGAGCCGGCACATCGGCGTGGAGCTGCGCGAGCCGAACTTTGTGCAACTGGCCGAGTCGCTGGGCGTGCGCGGCCTGCGCGTGGAGCGGCCCGAAGAGCTGGCGCCCGTGCTCAAGACGGCGCTGGGCATCGACGGCCCCGTGCTGGTGGACGTGGAGCTGCCCGCGGACCTGAGCTGAGCCGAACGGCACCGATCAGCCTGATGGGGGTGATTCGGATTGCCCGCCGCGGCAGCGGGTGACATTGCCGTAATCTGCGCGTTTCTCGCAAAGTGACGCGGATTCCATAACGGCGTTGCGAGGCCGTTGCGCCTTCCTTGATCGAGGGTAGGGCGGCTGCTACGCTTGTGGTCACAAGCACAATCTTGTGCCCGCGAGCGGTCCATGCCGATCGAAATACCCGAGGTCGTGATCGAGCGCCTGCCCGTTTACGCACGTGCGCTCAGCGAACTGCTCGGCCGCGGGCGCGAGGTCGTCAGCTCGCAGGAGCTCGGCACCGAGCTCGGCGTCACCCCGGCGCAGATTCGCAAAGACCTCAGCTACTTCGGCCGCTTCGGCAAACAGGGGCGCGGCTACAACGTGCGCCGTCTGCTGGAGGAGCTGCGCCAGATCCTGGGGCTGGAGCGGCAGTGGTCGCTGGCGCTGGTGGGCGTGGGCCGGCTGGGCCGCGCGATTCTCTCCTACGGCGGCTTCTTCCCGCAGGGCTTTCATATCGTCGAGGCGTTCGACTCCGATCCCAAGGCCGTGGGCCGGCGCGTCGGCTCGCTCCTGATCAAAGACGTCTCCGTGCTGGAAGAGACGTTGCAGCAAACGCACGTGGACATCGGCATCGTGGCCGTGCCCGCCGAGCACGCGCAGACCGTGATCGACACCCTGGTCGCCACCGGCGTGCTCGCCATCCTCAACTACGCGCCGATCGCCGCCCGCACCCCAGCCGGCGTGCACATCCGCCACATCGATCCGGTGCTCGCGCTGCAGAGCATGACCTACTACCTCAAGGCGCACGAGTTCGCGGCGGCGAAGTAGCCGGGGCCACCTCTCCCCTGGAACCCTCGACCCAGGATCGCCCCGCTCCTTCTCTCAGGATTGGGAGAAGCAGTGGGCCGCCGTTTCGTTGACCGCGTTTCCGAACGGCCCGTACCATGATTACACAGGTTGCTCAACAACTGGAGTCAACGATGGCCACGCAGACGGCACGGATGCAACGCGGCGGCGAAATGCCCCGAGCGTACGATCCGCGCGCCGTAGAGGGCCGCATCTACGAGTTCTGGGAGGCGAACGGCTACTTCATCCCTGGCCTGCCGCCGGAGGAATGGCGCCATGGCGAGGGCGGGCCGCAGCCGTTCACGATCATCATGCCGCCGCCCAACGTCACCGGCGAGCTGCACCTCGGCCACGCGCTCACCGCCGCGATCGAGGATGGGCTGATTCGCTGGCACCGCATGCTGGGCGACCCCACGCTCTGGCTGCCCGGCACCGACCACGCCGGCATCGCTACGCAGATGGTGGTCGAGCGCGAGCTGGCCAAAGAGGGGTTGACGCGCCAGGATCTCGGCCGCGAGGCGTTCGTCGAGCGTGTGTGGATGTGGGTGCGCAAGACACGCCGCCGCATCGACGACCAGCACCGCCGCCTCGGCGCCTCCTGCGACTGGTCGCGCAACCGCTTCACGATGGACGAGACGCCGCAGCTCGCGGTGCGCACCACGTTCAAGCGGCTCTACGACGACGGCCTGATCTACCGCGGCACGCGCATCATCAACTGGTGCCCGCGCTGCCAGACGGCGCTCTCCGACCTCGAAGTCGACCACCAGGAACACGAGGGCTTCCTCTATCACGTCAAGTACCCGCTGATCGATGCCGGCGGCGCAGAGACCGGCCGCTTCGTGCAGATGGCGACTACGCGCCCGGAGACGATCGTGGGCGACACCGCCGTAGCCGTGAACCCGGAGGACGAGCGCTGGCAGGACATGATCGGGCAGCGGGCGCGGCTGCCGATCATCGGCCGCGAGATCCCGATCATCGCCGACAGCGAGGTCGATCCGGCCTTCGGCACCGGCGCGGTGAAGGTCACGCCCGGACACGACCCGACCGACTATGAGATCGGCCTGCGCCACGGCCTGCCGATCATCAACGTGATGAACCCCGACGCGACGATGAACGCCGAGGCCGGGCCGTACAACGGCCTCGATCGCTACGAGGCACGTCGCCGCATCATCGAGGACTTCGACAACGCCGGCCTGCTGGTCAGGATCGAGCCCTACACGACTTCGATCGGCCACTGCGACCGCTGCGACACCGTGGTCGAGCCGATCGTCAGCCCGCAGTGGTATGTGAAGACGAAACCGCTGGCCGAGCCGGCGATCGCGGCGGTGAAAGAGGGCCGCATCCGCATCGTGCCGGAGCGCTTCGAGAAGGTCTATCTCAACTGGATGGAGAACATCCGCGACTGGTGCATCTCGCGGCAGTTGTGGTGGGGCCACCGCATCCCCGTCTGGTACTGCGACGCCTGCGACGAGGTGATTGTCTCGGTCGAGACGCCGGCGAGCTGCCCGCGGTGCGGCGGCGCGCTGCGCCAGGACGAGGACGTGCTCGATACCTGGTTCAGCTCCGGCCTGTGGACGCACAGCACATTGGGCTGGCCGAAGCAGACACGCGACCTGGAGACGTTCTATCCGACCAGCGTGATGGAGACGGGCTGGGACATCCTCTTCTTCTGGGTGGCCCGCATGATCATGCTCGGCCTCTACAACATGGGCCGCGAGCCGTTCGACACCATCTACCTGCACGGCATGGTGCGCGACGAAAACAGCGAGAAGATGAGCAAGACCAAGGGGAACGTGGTCGATCCCCTGCTCATGGTGGACGAGTTCGGCGCCGACGCGCTGCGCTACTCGCTGGTCACCGCCGGCTCGGCGGGCAACGACCTGCGCTTCTCGCGCGAGCGCATCGAGGCCGCCCAGCACTTCTGCAACAAGCTCTGGAACGCCGCTCGCTTCGTGATCCAGAAGCTGGGCGGCGAGCGGACCGCCGCGCCCGACCCGGCCGCGCGCGCGTCGCTGCCGCTGGAGGACCGCTGGATCCTCAGCCGGCTCGATGGGCTGACGGCGGAGGTCAACCAGTACCTCGGCAGCTTCCAGCTCGGCGAAGCGGCGCGGCGCATCTATGACTTCTTATGGAACGAATACTGCGACTGGTACATCGAGGCGGCCAAAGTCCGGCTGAACGCGGGCGACGCCTCGCCGCTGCCGGTGCTGGCGCACGTCCTGGCGGGCGGGCTCAAGCTGCTGCACCCCTTTGCGCCGTTCGTGACGGAGGAGATCTGGCAGAACCTGCTCCCCGACCTGCCGGCCGGCGAGTCCCCGGCGCTGATCGTTGCACCCTACCCGCTGCCAACCGGCGCCTGGCACGACGACGAGGCCGAGCGCACGATGGAGGCGCTGATCGAGGCCGTGCGCGCGATTCGCAACCTGCGCGCCGAGAAGAAGATCGACCCGACACGCTGGGTGGAGGCGCTGATCGGCGCGGAGAGCGATGCGCTGCGCCACGCCTTCTCCGCCCGCGCCGCCGTGGCGGAGACGCTGGCCCGCGCCCGGCCGCTGCTGATGGTGCACCCCGGCGACCTGCCCGCGGCCAACGTGGCGCGCTCGGTGCTGGAGTGGGGCAGCGTGGTGCTGTCGCTTGCGGGCCTGGTGGATACCGAGGCCGAGCGGGCGCGGCTAAGCAAGGAGCTGGCCGGCGAAGAGGCGAACGTGGCGCGGATCGAAGCGCAGTTGCCGAAGATGCGCGGCCGCGCGCCGCAGCAGGTGATCGCGAAGATGGAATTGGGGCTGGCCGCGTCGCGGGCGAAGACCGCGGCCCTGCGCGCCAGTCTCGACGCATTGGAGCCGTGAGCCGCGTATGAGTGAGCCGCAATCGGATCCCCGTCCTGCCGAGGTCGAAGAGTTCAGCAAGGCCGACTACGAGGCGCTCGCCCGCTTCCGCTACGGACTGCGTCTCTACTTCCGCTTCAGCGAGCGCAACGTGCGCCTGGTCGGCCTGACGCCGCAGCAGTATCAACTGATGCTGGCGATCAAGGGCTTCCCGGAGCGCGAGTGGGCGACGGTGACGGAGCTGGCTGAACGGCTGCAGTCCTCGCACAACAGTGTCGTCGGCCTGATCGACCGCAGCGAGGCGAACGGGATGGTGCAGCGCCGCCCGCACGCGACCGACCGCCGCGCCGTGGCCGTCTACTTGACGCAGAAGGGTGAAGAGACGCTGGGGGGGCTCGTCACCACCCACCGCCAGGAGCTGGAGCGGCTGGCCGGGATGATCGTCTTGCCGCCGCTGCGCCACCCCTAGCGCTGAGCGGAGCTATCGGCCCCCATCCCCCAACCCCTTCCCCCAATCCTGGGGGAAGGGGAGATCTATTGCGGAAGGGTTGAGGCTGAAGGCGGGGCGCAGCAGATCCCCCGCCCCGGTCCCAAGCTCCCCTCTCCACGCCGTGGAGAGGGGCAGGGGGTGAGGCCACGCGGCCGGCGCGGCCAAGCATGCCCGGTAGCCCGGCGCCGTCCCGGAACTTCCTGCCACCGATCGCCCCTCTCCCTCTCTCCAGTATTGGGAGAGGGAGAGGGGTAAGGGGGTGAGGGTGAGGGCCGGCGGGCGGGCGATTGCGATTGACTTCACGAATGAGCCGGTGCTAGTGTGCGGATAGGCGAGGGGTGCTTGCTGGTGTGTGCATCGCTTGCCTGCCGCTTGTCAGCCTGACAAGAGAGCAGTGCCTAGAGGTGCGGCGGCCGTGAATGGGGTCTTCGACACCTGGGGCGCGGTGCTGATCGCCACGATCGTCGGCGCCTTCCTGATCGTCACCGCGCTGATCGGCAACCTGCTGCTGGCGCCCAAGGCGCCGAGCCGCGCCAAGGGCACCGCCTACGAGTGCGGCATGCTGCCCATCGGCCGCGCCGTGGGCAACCTCCACATCCGCTACTACCTCTTCGCGATCCTGTTCCTCATTTTCGACGTGGAAACCGTGTTCCTCTTCCCGTGGGCGGTGGTCTTCCGCAGCAAGCTGTTCGGGGCGCAGGCCTTCTGGGAGATGGTCGTGTTCCTCGGGATCCTCTTCGCGGGCCTTGCCTACGCCTGGAAGAAGGGGGTTTTGTCATGGAAGTAGAGACACTCGAACCGCGCGGCTCCGCCGTGGCGACCACGACCTCGCCCGCCGCACCCGAGGCGCCGCCGGCGCCGGTCGCCCCGCGCGAGCCGGCCGCACCGCAAACGCCGGCCGTTCCGGGCTACCGCCCGGACTTCTCGCCGGAGCAGAAGCGGCTGGAGCCGCTGGAAGTGGTGAGCGGCAAGGCGGCGTATCGATCCGTGCTGCCGGGCATCCTGCAGGTGCCGGCCGACGCGGTCTTCGCCCTCTGCCGCAAGTCCTCGCTCTGGCCGATGACCTTCGGCCTCGCCTGCTGCGCGATCGAGATGATCGCGACGTACATGTCCGACCACGACCTTGACCGCTTCGGCATCGTGCCCTGGCCCAGCCCGCGCCAGTCGGACGTGATGATCGTGGCCGGCACCGTGACGAAGAAGATGGCCCCGGCCGTAAAGCTGCTCTACGAGCAGATGCCCAACCCCAAGTGGGTGATCAGCATGGGCGCCTGCGCGACGAACGGCGGGCCGTACACGCAGTACGACCGCGTGCTGCAGGGTGTGGACAAGATCATCCCCGTCGATATCTACGTGCCGGGCTGCCCGCCGCGGCCGGAAGCGCTGATCGACGGCTTCATCGCCCTGCAGAAAAAGATTATGACCGACCGCTCCAGCGTCGGGAAGTAGGGCGGGATAAGACAGGACGGCAGCAGTTGCGGGGGAGCCGAGGCTCCCCTGTTGCATCGAAGCGGACAACCCGCCGGCAGGCAGAGCAAAGACCCGCCGCAGCGGCGCACGTCCCAGGATACCGCCGGCCGCGGCAAGCGGGAGCGAAACAGGCGATGACCACCGAAGGAAGCGAAGGCGCCGCCCCGGCAGCGCCGGCCGCGGCGCCGGCGGAAGACCCCGTCGCCCGGCTGTTCAGCGATCTCTTCCCCAGCCTGGTGCGCGACGCCGGCACGAACGCGGCCGGCGAGACGACGTTCAGCGTGCCGCGCGAGGAGGTCGGCTTCCTGCTGCGCCAGGCGCGCGAGAAGCCGGAACTGGGCTTCGACTTCCTGCGCTGTCTCACCGGCATCGACCAGGAGGCGCAGGGCATCGAGATCGTCTACTCGCTGCTCTCCTACAAGAACCGGCACACGGTGCATATCAAGACGCTGCTGCCGCCGGACGACCCCAGCGTCGCCTCGATCACGCCGATCTGGTGCGGCGCCGACTGGCACGAGCGCGAGACGGCCGAGATGTTCGGCGTGACCTTCACCGGCCACCCGAACCCGAAGCACCTACTGCTGGACGACGACATGGAGATTCACCCGCTGCTCAAGGCGCACCCGCTGGCGCCGATCGAGCTGAAGCAGGGGTACCAGACGTTTTAGCCGGCCGTCGGCCCTCATCCCCCGGCCCCTCTCCCAATCCTGGGCGAGGGAGAGATCACGGCGCGGGGCTGCTCGGCTGAAGGCGCAGCGATTGTGCCCCCCTCGCCCAGGATTGGGAGAGGGGCCGGGGGTGAGGGCCGAAGCCGGCGGTGAGGCCACGCGAGAGGCAGTCAGATGAGCATGCTTGAGCAAGAGTTCGAGACGGTCTCGATCGACATCAACATGGGGCCGCAGCACCCCAGTACGCACGGCGTCTTCCGCATGGTGCTTTCGGTGGACGGCGAGCTGATCGTCGATGTCGAGCCGGTGATCGGCTACATGCACCGCGGCGGCGAAAAGCTCTCCGAAACGCTCGACTATCGCCAGGGGATCGGCATCCAGGACCGCACCGACTATTTGGGCAACTTCAACTGCGAGCACTGCTACGTGATGGCGGCCGAGAAGCTGGCCGGCATCGTGCCGCCCGAGCGCGCCGAGTACATCCGCATCATCTGCACCGAGCTGAACCGCGTCGCCTCGCACATGATGTTCATGGGCGCCTTCGGCACCGACGTGGGCGTGTTCGGCACCACCTTTACCTACGCCTTCCGCGACCGCGAGGATATTCAGCGCTTCTTCGAAGAGCTGACCGGCGAGCGGATCATGTACAACTACTTCCGCGTCGGCGGCGTCGCCTGGGAGGTGCAGAACGGCTTCGAGCAGAAGTGCCGGGCGCTGATCCGGCGGCTGCGCCAGGGCATCGCCGACATCAACGGCCTGCTGACCGAGAACGAGGTCTTCGTCGCCCGCTGCAAGGACGTAGGCGTGATCAGCGCGGAGAAGGCGATCGAGTACGGCCTCACCGGGCCGATGCTGCGCGCCTCCGGCGTCAGCTACGACATCCGCCGCGACGAGCCCTACTCGATCTACGACCGCTTCCAGTTCGACGTGCCGGTGGGCACCAACGGCGACTGCTACGACCGCTATCTCGTGCGGCTGGAAGAGATGCGCCAGTCGCTGCGCATCGTGGAGCAGGCGCTGGAGCAGATGCAGACGGGTCCGATCATGCCGGAGAAGATGCCGCGCATGCTGCGCATTCCGCCCTCGGAGTGCTACATGCGGACGGAAAACCCGCGCGGCGAGTACGGCATCTATCTCGTCTCCAAGGGCGGCAACAAGCCGTACCGCATCAAGATGCGCTCGCCCTCGTTCAGCAACCTGATGGCGCTGCGCGAGATGGTGATCGGCGAGTACGTTGCCGACGCGGTGATCATCCTCGGCTCGACCGACATCGTGCTCTGCGAAGTCGATCGGTAAGCGTCTCACGGAAGCGCCGGCTTCGGCGGCCTGCCGGTGCCAGGCGGGCCAAAACGGCGATGCGCTTCGCTGGATCGTTGGCCGATCGTTCGGTACGCTGCCGGAAGAGTGGCCCGAACGCTGAGGTGATCGCGTGTCTTACCTCTTGCTGGGGACGATCTTCAACCTGCCCGACCGCTGGCTCGACGCCGTCGTGCGCGTCGCCATCATCACCGGCCTGATGACGTTCAACACGCTGGCGCTCACCTACCTCGAGCGCAAAGTCATCGCCCGCGTGCAGCAGCGGCTCGGGCCGACGCGCACCGGCCCCGCCGGCCTCTTCCAGCCCGTGGCCGACGCGCTCAAGCTGCTCACCAAGGAAGACCTGCGCCCGCGCCTGGCCGACCGCTGGGTGTTCGAGCTGGCGCCCTTCCTCGTCTTTGTGCCGGTCTTCCTCGCCTTCGTGGCGCTGCCCTACTCGCACGACTGGGGCATCCGCTTCTCCGGCCTGGCGCTGTTCTTCATCCTTGCCGTCACCTCGGTGAACATCGTCGGCTGGCTGATGGCCGGCTGGGGCTCGGATAACAAGTACGCGCTGCTCGGCGGCGTGCGCGCCGTGGCGCAGATGATCAGCTATGAGCTCCCGCTGGTGCTGGCCGCACTCTCGATCGCGATGGTCGCCAACACGCTCGACCTGCGCGAGATCATCGAGCAGCAGAACCACGTTCCCAACGCCCTGATCCAGCCGCTGCCCTTCGTGCTGTTCATCATCGCTATGATGGCCGAGTTGAACCGCAACCCCTTCGACATCCCCGTGGCCGAGTCCGAGGTCGTGGGCGGCGTCACGGTCGAGTACAGCGGCATCCGCTGGTCCTTCTTCCAGCTCGCCGAGTACACCGCCCTCTTCATCCTCGCGGTGCTGGGCGCCGACCTCTTCCTGGGCGGCTACGCCTTCCCCTGGCTGAAGGGCTCGTGGTTCGGCTGGCAGTTGCTGATGACCTTCATCAAGGCCTCGGCGCTGATCGTGGCGATGATGTGGCTGCGCGCGACCTTCCCGCGCATGCGCGTGGACCAGCTGATGGCCTTCGCCTGGAAGGTGCTGATCCCGCTCTCCTTCCTGCAGGTCTTCGTCAACGGCCTCTGGCTGGTCTACCACCCCTGGGGCTGGGGGCTGTGGCTGGGGCTCAGCTCCGGCGGGCTGCTGCTGATCCTGGCGATCGGCCTGCGCGTGGGCATCCGGCGGCTGGGCCAGCGGCGGCCGCGGGCCGAGCGGCTGGAGCAGGTGCGGCAGTTGACGGCGGCGCGTGGCGCATAAGCGCGGAGGGCGATACTGTTAAATTGCCGTTGCGGATCGCGCTGCGGCATCTGATCGGTCTTGAGGTTCAGGAGAACCTGACGTGATTGGCCTGCTCAAGAGCATGGGCACGACGCTGACGACGACGCTGCGTCGCCCGGTGACGACCCAATACCCCGAAGTGCATAAGCCGATTCCCGAGCGCGAGCGCGCCTTCCCGCTGCTGCTCTGGGACGAGAACGTGGCCGAGCCGTTCTGCACCGGCTGCCAGGCCTGCGAACGGGCCTGCCCCGTGGACTGCATGACGGTGACGATGCGCGACAACCCCAAGCAGAAGGCGGGCGAGAGCAAGCGGCGCAAGATCGTGGATACGTTCTGGATCGACTACGGCCGCTGCATGCGCTGCAACATCTGCATCGAGGTTTGCAACTTCGACGCGATCGCGATGAACAACACCTGGAGCGGGCACGAGCTGTCCGTCACCGACCGCGAAGAGCTGGTGATGGACCTGGACGAGCTGCTCGCCAAGTCGAAGGCGGGTGAGGTCACGGCCTGGGTGCCGGCCGGCTAGGCCGCCGGCGCCGGCTTCGTTCGTACCTCAGTACCTCAGGTACCTCAGCGCGAGAGGAGCAAGCGGAGCGCGATGGAAGTCTTGTTCGGCGTGTTCGCCGCGCTCGCGTTCATCGCCGCGCTGCGCCTGGTCTACGCCACCAACTCGGTGCAGACGACGCTGGCGCCGCTGATTGTGCTGCTGCTCGTCGGGCTGCTGTTCGTGATCCTCTCGCACGAGTTCACGGACACGATCTCCGCGCTGCACGCGCCGCAGGTCGTCTTCTATATGGTAGGCGGCCTGGCGCTGGCAGGCGGCATGGGCGTCGTGTTCGCCAATGACCTGGTGCACGCGGCGCTCTTCCTGATCATGACGCTGCTGATGACGGCCGGCGTCTTCGTGCTCGTCTCCGCCGAGTTCCTGGGCCTGGTGCAGATCCTGCTCTACGGCGGCGCCGTCTCCATCCTGATCATCTTCGCGCTGATGCTGACGCGGGCGCGCGAGACGCAGGCGCTGCGCCTGAACGGGCCGCAGTGGCCGTTTGCGCTGGTCACCGGCGGCGGCCTCGGCGCGGTGCTGATCCTGATGGTCGCCCGCGTCGACACGTGGAAGGGCCTGACCGACACCACCTACAAGACGATCAACGACATCGGCAACGCCCTGTTCGACACCTACGCGCTGCCGTTTGAGATCGCCTCGCTGGTGCTGATCGTGGCGCTGGTGGGCGCGATCGTGATCGCCCGCGCCGAGGAGACGCCGGAGCTGCCCGCCGGCCAGGCGGAGCAACGCTGAGTCCGACAGAACCGCAGGAGAGCCGACCGCGATGATCCCGTTGCAACAGGTGCTGGTGCTGAGCGCCCTGCTCTTCTCGCTCGGCGTATACGGCGTGCTGGCCCGCCGCAACGCGGTGCTGATCCTGATGTCCGTCGAGTTGATGCTGAACGCGGTCAACATCAACTTCATCGCCTTCGCCGTCTATCTGGCGCCCGACAAAGTCGTCGGGCTCGTCTTCGCGATCTTCGTGATCGTGGTGGCCGCGGCGGAGGCGGGCCTCGCGCTGGCGATCATCCTGCGCGTCTACCGCAACGAACGCACGGCCAACGTGGACGAGGTCGATCTGCTCAAGTGGTAGGCCCGCGCGGCCTCGCCCGATTACGCCCCGGAGTGGTGAACACGTGCTGCTGCCGATGCCCTTGCCCGCATCCGCCCTCCGCTTTCGGCGCGAGCATCCCACGGCGTGGGACTGGCAGGTCGCCGTTGCCGGCACGATCGTGCTCGGCATCGTCGCGGCGATCACGGCCGTCATCCTCGGCCTGAAGAGCTTCAGCGTCTACAGCGCCTGGCTGCTGCCGGCGCTGTGCGGCGGCGCCTTCGTGATCCTTGCGCTGGTGCGCAACTACCTGCCGCGCAAGGGCGACTGGGTCGGCATCTTCGCCATCACCGCCGCCTTCACGGCGTTCTTCTTCCTGCTGCACGACTACCTGACACGCACCGCCGGCGGCCCGCTCGCCGGCTTCGATAACTCCTTCGACTGGCTGAACGTCGGCAACTTCGGCCTGCGCGTCGGCTTCTTCGTCGACCCGATCGCGCTCGTGATGCTGGCCGTGGTCACGACGGTCGCGCTGATGGTCAACATCTACTCCACCGGCTACATGCACGGCGAGGCGCGCTATGGCTGGTTCTTCGCCGTGCTCTCGCTGTTCGCCGCGGCGATGATGACGCTGGTCCTGGCCGACAACTTCCTCTTGATGTACGTCTGCTGGGAGCTGGTCGGCGTTTGCTCCTTCCTGCTGATCGGCTTCTACATCGAGCGGCGCTCGGCGGTCGAGGCGGCGAAGAAAGCGTTCGTCACCACCCGCGCCGGCGACGTCGGCTTTTTGATCGGCATCATCCTCTTCTGGCGCGCCACCGGCACCTTCGACGTGCAGACGATCATCACCGCCGCCGTCAACCATACCAACGGCCTCAGCGGCGGCTACCTCACCGTCGCCACGCTCTTCCTCTTCCTCGGCGCGATGGGCAAGTCGGCGCAGGTGCCCTTCCAGGTCTGGCTGCCGGACGCGATGGAAGGCCCCACGCCCGTCTCGGCCCTGATCCACGCGGCGACGATGGTCGTGGCCGGCATCTATCTGGTCGCCCGCACGTTGCCGATCTTCGAGGCGGCGCAGGGTGCGACGACCGTGGTGCTGATTATCGGCGTGGTCACGGCGCTGATGGCTGCGCTGATCGCGATCGTGCAGACCGACCTGAAGAAGGTCATCGCCTACTCCACGATCAGCAATTTGGGCTTCATGATGGCGGCGCTGGGCGCCGGCGCCCTCACCGGCGCCATGTTCCACCTGATGACGCACGCCTTCTTCAAGGCGCTGCTCTTTTTGGGCGCCGGCTCCGTGATCCACGCCACCGGCACGCAGGAGATGCCCGAGATGGGCGGCCTGGCGCCGAAGATGAAGATCACCTTCATCACCTTCCTCGTCGCCGGGCTGGCGAACGCCGGTATTCCGCCGCTGGCCGGCTTCTGGTCGAAGGACGAGGTGCTGAAGAGCGTCTTCGACCACCAGAACGCGATCTACCTGGTTCTGCTGCTGCTCTGGGTGCTGCTCTCCGGCATCTACACGCTGCGCATGATCATCCTCACCTTCTTCGGCAGGCCGCGCGTGCGCCACATCTACAACCACGCGCATGAGTCGCCGCCCAGCATGCTGCTGCCGCTGATCGCACTTGGCCTGCTCTCGATCGCGGCCGGCTGGGTGGCCTTCGAGGGGATCGGCAAGGCGCTCGGCTTCCCCGGCGGCATCGGCCGGTTCGTCATCCCGTTCGGCGCCGAGGGCGAGGTGCTCAGCATCAATGGCGGCCTGGCCGTGGGCGCGACGATCGCCGGCCTGCTGGGCTTCTTCGTCGCCGGCTACTACTGGTGGGGGCTGGGTGAGCGGGCCGCGCGGGTGGCGGCGCACTTCCCCGATCTCTACGACCTGCTGCGCCACAAGTTCTACTTCGACGAGATGTACCAGGCGATCATCGACCGCGTGGTGCTCGGCTTCGGCCGCGTGATCTCGTGGTTCGACCGCCAGGTGGTGAACGACACCGGCGTGGACGGCTCGGCCGACATCACCGGCTTCACCGGCTACGAGTTGAAGCTGAGCGAGACGGGCAAGATTCCCAACTACGCGCTGGCGATCGCGGGCGGCGTGGTGGTGCTGGCGATCATCGCCTTTGCGACGCAGGGCGTTGTCTAGGACCGGCCAGGGCCGGCGCCGACGGGGGCGACTGAGGAGAGACGATGGCTGGGGGAGTGCTGCTGGCGCTCGTGCTGGTGCCGTGGGGTGCGGCCCTTGTGCTGACGGCCGTGCCGGGGCGCATGATCAACGTCGTGCGCACGGTTGCTGTGCTCGCGGCGCTGGCGATGTTCGTGCTGGCGCTGCTCACCTTCATCGCCTACAACATCTCCGACGGCGGTATCCAGGGCGAGCTGCGCTGGGACTGGCTCTCCAACGCCGCCTTTCTGGGCAATAACGGCATCACGCTGCACCTCGGCGTGGACGGCATCGCCGCGCCGCTGATCCTGCTCAACGGCATCGTCACCCTGGCGGGCACCTGGGTCTCGTTCAAGATCGACTACCGCAACAAAGACTTCTTCATCCTGCTCTTCGTGCTGTCGTCGGGCGTGTTCGGCACGTTCGTCTCGCTGGATCTGTTCTTCTTCTTCTTCTTCTACGAGCTGGCCGTGCTGCCGATGTACCTGCTGATCGTGGTCTGGGGCAGCGGCCCCGCGCCCTACGGCGCCAACCGCGACAAGACCTACGGCGGCATGAAGCTGACGATGATGCTGGTCGCCGCCTCGGTGGCGATCTTCATCGCCATCATCGCGATCTTCAACGAGGCCGGCGCCGGCACCTTCGACCTGCCCACGCTGTGGAAGCACGCCTACTCGCCCGGCTTCCAGAAGACCTTCTTCCCCTTCATCATGATCGGCTGCGGCGTGCTGGCCGGACTCTGGCCCTTCCACGGCTGGTCGCCGGACGGCCACGCGGCGGCGCCCACGGCCGTCTCCATGCTGCACGCCGGCGTGCTGATGAAGCTGGGCGCCTTCGGTATCCTGCGCCTGGGCATCCAGATGTTCCCCGACGGCGCCCGCTTCTGGATGCCCGCGCTGATGGTGCTGGGCACCACGGCCGCGCTCTACGGCGCCTTCTCCGCCACGGTGCAGCGCGACTGGAAGCTGATGACCGGCTTCTCCAGCGTCAGCCACATGGGCTACGTGCTGATGGGCCTGGCCACGCTGAACCCGATCGGCGTCAACGGCGCCGTCTTGCAGATGTTCAGCCACGGCGTGATGACGGCGCTCTTCTTCGCCATGATCGGCTCCGTCTACGACCAGGCGCACACGCGCGATCTGCGCGCCTTTGGCGGCCTGATCCACAAGATGCCGCGCTTCGTCGCCTTCTTCACTTTAGCCGGCTTCGCCTCGCTCGGCTTACCCTTACTCTCCGGCTTTGTGGCGGAGTTCAACATCTTCGTCGGTACGTTTAAGACCTATCCGCTGTTCGGCGCCCTCGGCGTCTTCTCGGCGCTGATCACGGCGACCTACATCCTGCGCATGTTCAGCTTCGCCTTCTTCGGACCGTTCAACGTGCGCTGGTCCGGTCTGCGCGACCTGCTGCCGATGGAGACGATGGCCGGCGGGCTGCTGGCGGGGGCGATCGTCTTCATGGGCCTCTGGCCCAGCCCCTTCGTCGACCGCATCGCCCAGGGGCTGCGCGGCATCCCGGCGATCTGCCCCAACGGCCAGTGCTCGGTCGGCCTGGGCGCCGGCAATGTCAAGCCACACGCGCCGCCGGGCGCGCCGCCGGTCTCCTGGCTGATCGAGCATCGCCGCGCCACGCTGGGACAGGAGTCCGCGCTATGAACTACACGCTCCTGATCCCCGAGTACTGCCTGGTGGGCCTCGCCTTCATCGTGATCGCGATCGAGCTGTGGTTCCCACAACTCCGTAAGGACATCGTCGGCTACATCGCGGCGCTGGGCGCGGCGGGCATCCTCGCCGGCTCCTTCGCCTACGCGCGGACGGACGAGTCGTTCGGCGGCATCTTCCAGGTCGACCACTACACGCTCTTCTTCCGCGTGCTCTTTCTTGGCGCGGCCGTCTTCCTCTGCATCCTCTCGGCGCAGTACGTGCGCAAGTTTTTGCGCAACGGCGGCGAGTATTTCGGCGTGCTGCTTTTGGGCACGGCGGGCGCGATCGGCCTGGCCGCCGCCACCGAGCTGCTCACCGCCTATATCTCGCTGGAGTTGATCAGCTTCAGCCTCTACGTGCTGATCGCCTTCGCCAAGTACGACCGCAAGTCGAACGAGGCGGGGCTGAAGTACGTGCTGCTCGGCGCCTTCGCCTCGGCTATGTTTCTCTACGGCGTCAGCCTCGTCTACGGCGTGACCAAGACGACCAGCTACGCCGGCATCGCCCAGAACCTGCCCGCAAGCGGCGACCTCGGCCTGCTGATGGGCATCGTGCTGATTCTCACCGGCATCGGCTTCAAGATCGCCGCCGTGCCCTTCCACATGGCCACCCCCGACGCCTACGAGGGCGCGCCGCTGCCGATCACCGCCTTCCTCTCGATCACCTCGAAGGCCGCGGGCTTCGCGCTCTTGCTGCGCCTGTTCAGCACCGCCTTCGGCCCGCGCCTGGACGAGTGGAAGTGGCTGGTGGCGATCCTCTCGGCGGCGACGATGACGTTCGGCAACCTCGTCGCCATCCAGCAGCACAACATCAAGCGGCTGCTCGCCTATTCGAGCATCGGCCAGGTCGGCTACCTGCTGATCGGCATCGCCGCGATGGCGCCGGACTCGGCCAGCGCCGTGCTCTTCCACCTGGCCGGCTACATCATCACCAACCTGGTCGTCTTCGGCGCGGTGATCGCGATCTTCAACCAGACCGGCATCGACGAGATCCCGGACTACGCCGGCATGGCCGACCGCCAGCCGTTCCTGGCTTTAGTGCTGACGATCGGCTTATTCTCGCTGTCCGGTATGCCGCTGTTCGCCGGCTTCTTCACCAAGTTCTTCCTGTTCCAGGCCGGCGCGAACCACGATCTGCTCTGGCTGGCGGGCTTCGGCGTGGTCAACAGCATGATCTCGCTCTACTACTACCTGCTGGTGATCAAGCAGCTCTACCTTGCCGGCGACAAGAGTCCGTCCGCGCGCGTGCACCCGTCGCCGATCCTCGTGGGGGCGATCGGCCTGCTCACGTTGGGCGTCTTCTTCGTCGGTCTTTACCCCATGCCGCTGGTGAAGGGCACGGACAAGGCGATCGCGCCGCTCTTCCCCAACGGCAGCATCGCGCAGCACGTTGGCCCGCAGCACAACGGCAGCGATGCGCAGGTGCGGTAGCGGGCGGTGAAGCACCAGGTTCTTGGCGCCAGTGGCGTGCGCGTCTCGCGCCTCTGTCTCGGCACGGCCACCTTCGGCGTGGCGCCGCTGGCGGAGGAGTGCGGGCGGCTGGTGCAGCGGGCGCTCGACCTCGGCATCAGCTTCTTCGACACCGCCAACTCCTACGGCAATCAGCCGCGCTTCGACCGGCCGGGGGCGCCGCCCGCGGCACAGCGCGCCTCCGCCGAGGAGCTGCTCGGCCGGGCGCTGGCGGGGCATCGCGCCGGGGTGGTGCTGGCGACGAAGGTGATGGAGCCGGTCGGGCCCGGCCCGACCGATCGCGGCCTCTCGCGCCGGCACATCGTGCAGCAGGTCGAGCAGAGCCTGCGGCGGCTGGGCACGGACTATATCGATCTTTACTACGCACACCACCCGGACCCGGACACGCCGCTCGATCAGACGCTGCGCGCCTTCGACGACCTGGTGCGCGCCGGCACAGTCCGCTACGCCGCGCTCTCCACCTTTCCCGCCTGGCAGACGGCCGAGGCGCTGGGGATCTGCGAGCGGCTGGGACTGCACGCGCCGGTCTGCTGCCAGTTGCCCTACAACCTGGCCCAGCGCGGCATCGAGCGCGAGCACGTGCCCGCCTGCCTGCGCTTCGGCCTCGGCATCACCGTCTTCAGCCCGCTCGCCGGCGGCCTGCTGGCCGGCATGGAAACGGTCCGGCGGCCGATCGCCGGCAGCCGGCGCTGGGGTGGCACGGGCTTCACCGCGGAACAGGTCAACCTCGCGCGGCAGCTCGACGGCCTGGCCGGCGCATGGGAACGCCCGCCGGCGCAGCTCGCGCTCGCCTGGCTGCTCTCCCGCCCCGGCGTGACCAGCGCGATCATCGGCCCGGAGACGGTTGCCGAGCTGGAAACGAACGCGCCCGCCGCCGATCTTCAGCTCACGCCCGAGCAGCTTGAGCGGCTCGACGCGCTCGGCCGCGCCGCGCCCTGAGGCATTCTCCAGGGTATACCTGCCGCCGGGGAGCGGCCGGGCGCGGCGAGGTCAGCCGCCGGCCGGCGCCGCGGCGGGCGCTGCCATCCACCTGGCGCGCTCGACGCGGATCTCGCGCGGCTGCACCGTCTCGCCGCAGCCGGCGCAGAGAAAGTTCGGCGTCACCTCGCCGTCGCAGCGGCGGTGCAGGAAGCGCGGGGGATCCTTCGGCCCCTCCGTCCACTTCAGCCCCCACATGCCGAGGCTGACGACGACCGGCAGCAGGTCGTAGCCCTTGTCGGTCAGCAGGTACTCGTGGCGCGGCGGGTGCAGCTGGTAGGCCCGCCGCTCAAGAATGCCCTCGCGCACCAGCAGGTCGAGCCGCGCGCTGAGGATGTTGTCCGCGATGCCCGACTGGCGGAACTCGTCGAAGCGGCGGGCGCCGACCAGCGCGTCGCGGATGATCAGCAACGTCCACCACTCGCCCACGACGTCCAGCGTGCGGGCGATGGGACACGACATCTCGGCAAAGCTCTTCCGCCGCACTTTTGCCACTCCCAGTAACTTGCATCGTGCTAGTCGATGCCGTAGCCTGTTACTAGCATCATACTAGTTACTGCACACCTGCACAAACGGAGGGAACCGCTCATGGCACGGATTGCAGTTGTGGACCGGCAGCCGCAGCGGAGCGGCGCCGGGCGCGGCCGCGGGCTGATCCTCTTCGCCCTCTGCCTCGCGGCCTACATTATCAGTGTGGACGTGACGATCGTGAACGTCACGCTGCCGACGATCGTGCGGAAGCTCTCCGCCACCACCACCGATCTGCAGTGGGTCGTCGATGCCTACAACCTGGTCTTCGCCGCGCTGGTGCTGGCCGCCGGCAGCCTCGGCGACCGCATCGGCCGCAAGCGCACCCTGCTGGCGGGGCTGGGCGTGTTCGCCGCTGCCAGCCTCGCCGGTTCGCTCAGCCAGTCGGCGCACCAGCTGATCGCCGCCCGCGCGGTGATGGGCCTCGGCGCCGCCCTGATCTTTCCCGCCACCCTCTCGCTGCTCGCCAACGTCTTCACCGAGCGCAAGGAGCGCGCTCGCGCCATCGGCTTCTGGGGCGCGACCACGGGCCTCGGCGTCGCCACCGGCCCGATCGTGGGCGGCTGGCTGCTCGAACATTACTGGTGGGGCAGTGTCTTCCTCTTCCTCGTGCCGGTGGCCGGCCTGGTCGCCGCGCTGATCGCCTGGGCCGTGCCGCCATCGCGCGATCCCGCGACGCCGCCGCTGGACTGGCGCGGCTTCCTGCTCTCCGCGACCGGCATGGCCGTGCTCGTGCTCGGCGTAATCGAGGCGCCCGACTGGGGCTGGGGCTCGGCGCGCACGCTCAGCGCCCTGGCCGGCGGCCTGGCTCTGCTCGCCGCCTTCGTCGTCGCCGAGCGCCGCATCGCGCAGCCGATGCTGGATGTCGACCTTTTCCGCAACCTGCGCTTCACCGCGGCGAGCGGCTCCGTGACGATCGCCTTCTTCGCGCTGCAGGGCTTCGTCTTCCTGATCACGCAGTACTTCCAGTTCGTGAAGGGCTACAGCCCGCTGGGCACCGGCGTGCGCCTCTTGCCGGTCGCCATCTCGCTTGCGGCCGGCTCGGTGCTGGGCACCCGCCTCGCCGTGCGCTTCGGCAACAAGGCGATCGTCGGCGCCGGCCTGCTGCTGTTCAGCGCCGGGCTGCTGTGGTCCGCGAGCGGATCGAGCACGACCTCCTACACCACGATCGCGGCGCAGATGCTGGCGCTCGGCACGGGCATGGGGTTGACCAGCGCGCCGGCGACGGAAGCGATCATGGGCGTCGTCTCCAAGGAGAAGGCGGGCGTCGGCTCCGCCGTCAACGACGCGACGCGGCTGTTCGGCGGCACGCTGGGCGTGGCCGTAATCGGCAGCGTCTCCGCCTCGCTCTACACCAGCCGGCTGGGTTCAACGCTGCCCTCCGGCCTGTCACCGGCTGCGGTCGCCGCGGCCAGGGGATCGATCGGCGGCGCGCTCGTCGCCGCGCACAACATCGCCCAGGCCGGGCTGGCCCTGCCGGCGCAGCGGCTGAGCGATGCGGCCACAAACGCGTTCCTGCACAGCCTCGCCGGCGGCTGCCTGGTCGCCGGCGCGGTCGCCGCGGGCGGCGCCGTGCTGGCGCTGGCGCTGCTGCCCTCCCGTCCGGGAGTGGCCGGCGCCGCGCCGCAAGCAGCGCCGCTGCAGCTTGCGGCCGAGCCGGTCGAGCTACTGGAGGAGCTTGACCGCGCCGCGTCGTGAGCCGCGGCCAGCATCGCGCGGTCAGCAACGCGGCAGCGCCGCCCAGGGGCGGCGCTGCCGCGTGCTCAAACTCCGGACGGCGCAGCGTCACGGCGTGCAGAGATCGGCATCGGCCACGGGCGGCAGCAGGCTCGTCACATCGTCCGCGATCCCGGCGGCGGCGAGCAGGGCGTGCAGCGCGTCCGGTGCGAGTTCCACGGTCCAGGTGGCGTCGCGGTAGCGCAGCGCCGCCGCCGCGGCGGCATCGGCGGCGTTCGCGTAGCGCGTGCATTCGACACGGGCCGTGACGCCGCTTTGCAGGCTGATCAGCGTGTTGCCGTCGTTCACCTGCAGCAGTTCGATCTGGCCGCCGCCTGTGCCTCCGGGCTGCACCACGATGTAATAGGCCGCGTCGGGAGCAGGCTCGGCGTATACGCGCGGGCAAGCGCACGCCGCCAGCCCGGACAGCAACAGAGAGAGACCGGTAAACAGGATCCAGGGTCGACGCATGCTCTGCCTCCCCGGCGTCGGGCCGCGGCGGGGCACTCCCGGCCCGCCGCCGTCGCTGCCGTGTTAGTGGCCCACGCCCGCGCCCATGCTCTGCTACACATCGAGGGCCACGATCCGACTTTGCTCAAACGCGGCGCCGCGTACCGGCGCGAGACGGACTGCCGGGCGTGGCGGCGCCGACCACGCCGCGCGCCGGCGGCCGAGCACCGTCTCGAGGGACTCGCCGCCGCCGTCCTCCTGGTCCTCGGGCGTCTCGACGTCGACGCGCTCCAGGCAGAGGCCGCGTTCGGCGCTGATCGAGTAGACGCTGACGGCGGCGAAGCGGCGATGAAACATATCGTGAAAGGTGACCAGGCAGCTCAGCGGCGCCCCGGTCTCTGGCCCGTCCGTCGCCCTAGCGGAAGTGCGCAGCAACTCGCACTCCCACACGCTGTCCAGCGGAATGTATGGCCGCGCTCCATCGGCGAGGCCGAAGCGCGCGTTTCCCCAGCTCAGGACAGCCTCGACCTGCAGCGCCGGGCTGCTGCCGATGTTGGAGAGGTGCAGCGGCAGGCGCTCGGCGTGCGGCAGCAGCGGTGGGTTCAGAATGCCGACCACCAGGGGCGGCGCGGCATGGTGGCAGGGTTCGCTCGGACGGGCGGCCTCGCTCCGCGTCCGCCGCATCAACCGCGCACAACGCACCGCCAGGACGGCGCAACCGCCGATCGCCGCGACGGCCGCGATCAGCGCAGCCAGGGAGATCACGCCGAGGATCGCGCTACTCATGCGGCCACCCGTTCCCTGGCCCTGCTGCACCCGGCGCGGCGGAGCCGAACAGCTCGGCCGGCAGGCCAACAAGCCGCGGGCCTGCTCGACGGTTGCGTGCGCCGCTGCCGTCCGGCAGAGCGACGCGCAGCAGCCAGCGAACGAGCCGCGCGGCATGTCCCGACAACGCGTTGGTCATGGTGCACCGCCCCTGTCGGCGGACGGCCGGCCTGCCGCTGAACCGTGGTTCAGTGACCTGCGACCTGCGTGATGCTCAGAGTGTTGGTCTGCGGTCCCAGCGAGAACAGGGCGACGTTCGCCTGGAAGGCGACCGCGAAGTTGCTGGAAATCGCTGGAGCGAAGACAATGGTCGGCGCGAAAGTGATCATAGCCGCTCTCCTCGGTCGGTTGCTGCGCCGGCGTCGGTCGAGCCGGGTGGCGCCGACGCCCGCCGGCGGGAGACGAATGCGCCGCGCCGGTGGCGCGGCACGGGAACAACCACGCCAGCCGGCCGGCGGCGCGGTTGGTTGCTCTGCGAAGCGACGCTGCCTGGTCGTCGGGCGCGGCGACCGCGTACATCGGCAGATGTTTCGCGGTCCGCCGCGCCCGCACGGCGTCGCGCCGCCGGGGCGATGCCGGCCTCCGGCGGCGCGGCGCGGCTGGCCTAGACCTGGACGATCAGCGCGGTGTTCGACTGGCTGCCGCCGTTGCGGAAAGCGGCGTTCACCTGCAGCACATTGGCCGTGTTGACGCCGGCGGGGCCCTGGCCGATACCGGCCGCGTTCGTCTGGCTGCCCAGGTTCAGGGCGGCGAAGTTGAACTGCGCGAGATTCACGGTGTTCACGTTGAAGCTCCTCGTTTTCGTCGTGGGTTCTGGTAGGTATGGGCCCGTGCCGGCCAGCGCCCGGCGCTCGCCGAGGTACGCCGGCAGCGGGCATGGAGGTGTCCTAGATCTGGACGATCAGCGCGGTGTTCGACTGGCTGCCGCCGTTGGCGAGCGCGAGGTTCGCCTGGCCCACCAGGGCCACGTTCACGCCGGCCGGCCCCTGGCCGATGCCGGCAGCGTTCGTCTGGCTGCCCAGGTTCAGGGCGGCGGCGTTTAGCTGCCCGAGTGCGACGAAGTTCATTTCCAAGCTCCTCAATACTGGGGAAGATGGGGTACTGGGGTCGTGCCGTATTGCTGTCTCTCGGTCCTCCGCGGCAGGACCGTGATGACACGATCTGGGTAGGCGCCGCCGTTTCCTTGCGGAGCGCGGCGTCGCCCGGTTCGCCGTGCGGGGCTGCGCCGTGCCGTGCCGTGTTACAGCGGCCGTACCGGCGTTCCCGCTCTGATCTGCGTGCCAGGTGAATGCTGAGTCGATTCTGAATGGCGGCGTGGGCGCGTTCGCTGAGGAAGCGTGCCCCAGGCGCCCTGGTCTGTGCACCTCTCTGGCGGCGATGGCGTTCTCCGCCACCGTGGCTGCGGGCGGCCCGCTGGCCGGCGTCTTCGCCGCCGCGCCCCCCGGCCTGTGTCAACAGCATCGCCCCTGGCATGGCGCCCGTCTATCGGCATTCACGGGGGTCGCCGTCTCAACATATGACGAGTCGCCGTTCGTCCTCTGCCGATGCTTATGCCGGCATCGCGAGCGCGGCGGGGGCAAGCAACCCCTGTTCGACCGCGCGGATGCCGAGCTGGACGGCGTTCTCCGCCCCGAGCTTGATGAGCAGGTTGTGGGCATGACTGCCGACCGTCGTGCGCCGGATGCCGAGCCGTGCGGCGATGTCTTTCTCGGTGAGCCCCTCGGCCAGCAGCGAGAGCACGGCGCGCTCGCGCTCGGTGACCGGCCGCGCGCAGGCGTCGCGCACGCGGACTGCCAGTGTGCCCAGCGGCTGTGCACGGAAGTAGTCGAGGATCGTCTGATCGACGGCCGCGATGCCCGTCCGTGTCAGCAGCGCCAGCGTCTGCCGCAGCCCCGCCCCCTCCAGGTTCCCCTTGATCAGGTAGGCGTCGGCGCCCGCGAGCAGGGATTCGAGGAAGATCGCGGGCGTGAAGACGGTGGTGTGGATGCAGAGACGGCTGCGCGGGCTGATCCGCGCCAGCTCGCGCACGAGCGCCAGGTCGAGGCTGTCCCGCCGGCGGGGATCCACGACGATCAGGTCGGGCTGCAGGCGGCGTGCGGCGGCGGTGGCGCGGCCGAGGGGTTCTGCCACTGCCCGGAAGTCGGCCGGCTCCGTGAGCAGGGTGCTGAGTCCGAGGCGCAACAGGTCATCGTCGTCGGTGATCAGCACGGACCAGGCGGGGGAAGACAGGGCGGTCATCGGGGGAAACCTCCGGCGCAGAGCAGAGCGAAGCACGCGCCGCTGACAAGGTCATCCGCGGACATGACGGCGACGCTCAGCCGGAACTGGACCACGGAGACGGCCAGGAAACCGTCCGTGAGTTCCTAATCATACCTAGATCAACGGCGCGTGGACGGCGGTTATCCTGCATGCAGCAAACAGTTTCATATCGTTGAAACCTATTACGCTCGCGCAGTTGTCTCATCTCCCCGGCCGCAGAGCCGCTCTGCCAGCAGCCCCGCGCGGCGCCGCGATCCCAGCGGGCCACGCCGCAGGCGGCAGGCGTAGTTTCGTCAGGCGGTGGCATCCTTGCGCACGATCGTGCCCACGTGCTCGCCGCGTAAGGCCGGCGCCAGCAGCTGCGGCTTGAGCCCGTTGACGATCTGCACGTGCTTCACAAGCCGCGCCCGCTCGATCAGATCGAGCAGCACGCGGTCGAAGGGCAGTGTCGGCAGCTTCCGCTCGCGCAGCTCGGCAACCGTGATCGCGGGGATGAACTCCGCGTCCGCATGCTGCCGCGGGTCGCGGTCGTAGAGGCCGTCCACGTCCTTCAGCAGCGTGATCGTGGCGCAGCCGAAGCACTCGGCCAGCAGAAAGGCGCCCGCATCGGTGCGGTGCGGAGGGATGCGGCCGACGCCGGGCGGATGTTCCCAGAGCGAGAAGGGCGGATCGCCGTTGCAGATGATGCCGGGCACGGCCCGCACGAACAGCGGCAGCAGATGGCCGAACAGGTCCGGCGGCGATGCGACCACGCCGTAGGGCGCCAGCAGCGTGCCGAGCATGTGCGCGTTGCCCAACGCATCGGCGATGGCGAGCTGCGCCAGCACACCCGTGGGCAGGCCCAGGTCGATGCCGATCGAGAACACGTGACGGCTGCGCACGCCGCCGCCCGTGGCGATGATCAGCCGGTGCTCGGCCAGCGCCGCGCCGATCGCCTCGACCAGCGGATAGGTCGTCGCCCGACCGCCGTCCAGAATCGAGCGGCCGCCGACCTTGATGACATGGCAGGCGGGCAACATGCGCACCACCGGCGTCTCGCTGGCAGACATCACCTGCTTGTCCAGCAGGCTCTCGCGCATCAGGAGCGACTGCACGTGGTGGCGCCGATCGAGGGCGGCGCCGTTGACGGCCGCGAAGTCACCGCTGGTCATGGCCGGCTCCTTCACCTGCACGGATCAGGCCTCGATGATCGTGCCGACCGGTTCGCCGGCCAGCGCCCGCGTCAGATTGCCCGGCACGAGGCCGTTGATCACCTGAATCGAACGGCGATGCTGCGCCCTCTTCAGCAAGTCCAGCACGCTGCGCTCCACCACCACATCGTCGAGGTCCAGCGCCTCCAGCTCGGCCACGCTGATGCGCGGAATGAAGCGGGCAGCGGGGTCCTTCTTGGGGTCGGCCGTGTAGAGCCCATCCTCGTCCTTGACATAGATCATCGCGCGGGCGCCGAAGACTTCGCTGACCAGGTAAGCGCCGGTATCGGTGCGGTTCGGGGGTATGCGGCCCACCGCGGGGTTTGGCTGCCAGTAGATGTAGGGCGGCATGCCGAAGAAGATTGCCGCCCGCCGCTCTTCGAGGTAGAGCGGCAGTTGCGGGAACTGCGCCGGCTCGATGAAGGGAATGCCGTGCTTCGCCAGCAGATAGTGCAGCATACGGGCGTTCTGCATGCTCACGAAGGTGCCGAGGATGCTGAGCACGCCCGTGGGCATGCCCAGGTCCAGCCCGACGCTGTAGGCGTGGCGCGCCCGCGTGCCGGCGCCGGTGCCGATGATCAGCTTGTGCCGCGGCAGGTTCTCGACCAGCTCGTCCAACAGGGGGAAAACCGCCGCCCGGCCGCGATCGATAAAGCTCTGTCCACCGATCTTGACGACATTGGCGTCGGGCAGGATGGAGACTACCGGCTGTGCCGCCGTTTCGGCGAGCAGCGCTTCATCGGTGAGCGAGCCATCGACCAGCGCCTTTCCGAGCTGGCTCAACAGGTGCTCCGGCATTTCAACTCCTTTGCGCGTGGCGAATCCGCCGCGCCGTCAGGGAAAGCGCACACCGTCAAGCAGGAAGCACTCGCGGCACGGTTCCTGGTACTGCAGCGTGCCGAACTCGGCCCGCGCCCAGGCCCGCAGCACCGCCTGCACCGCGGCGCGCGTCCCCTCAGCAACCGGGCCGCCCGCCCAGGCGCCGGCCGCGTCCCAACCCGCGATCACCTCCGCGGCGCTGACGGCGTGTGTCCAGGCGGCCAGCGTATGCTTGCCCAGCGGCGTCGCGCCGGCGGCGGTACAACGTGCGAGCACCCGGCGGCTGCCCGCTTCCGCGCCCGGCAAGCCCACGCCCCGCTCGGCGAAAAGTCGCCGGCGCTCGCGCCGCAGCCGCTCCCTCAGGCCGTGCTCGTCGTGCCGCACGCGGCCGATCAGCAGCACACCGCCCGGCCGGCAGACACGCCGCGCCTCTGCAGCGAGCACAGCCGGGGCGAGCAGATGCACGACGCGCACCGCGATCACCACGTCCGCGGCGCCGCTGCGCAGCGGCCAGGGGCCGTTGCACTCCGCCTGCATGAGATGTACGCCGGCGGCGCCCGCGCCCAGCTTCGCGCGGAAGCGCGCCAGCATTGGCCGCGAGAGATCGAGGCCGAAGTAGCGGCCCGACCGCGCCGCGAGCCGGCGGCCCAGCTCGCCCGTGCCGGCACCGATCTCCACGACCGTTCGCCGATCGCCCACGATCGCCAGGATGGCGGCCGCGATCGATCGCGCGGCCGCCGCGTCGAGCGCGGTGCGGCGGTCGTAGACCGTGGCCTGCGCGTCGTAGCGGCGGGAGGTTGGGCGAGCTGTGCTCATCCACCGCCTCTGACGTCGCGCGGCGCCGGACTCAGGCTGGCCGCAGCCTCGGCCGGCGGCCGGACCTCCCAGCCTTCAGTCACGGCGCCGTCGTCCCACTCCTCGCGCTTCCATACCGGCACGCGTTGTTTGATGCCTTCGACGGCGAAGGCGCAGGCTACCAGCGCCGCGGCGCGGTGACGAGCGGCGACGGCCACGGCCAGCACCGGCTCACCGAGGGACAGGCAGCCGCGCCGCCGCGCCAGCGCCGTGTGCTCGCTGCCCCAGCGCTCACGGATCTCGGCGGCGATTTCGCAAGCGCCTGCTCGCCTGCCGCCCGGGGGATGCGGTACTCGACGCGCAGCACGCGGCGCCCTGGGCGCGTATCGCAGACGACGGCGAGAAACGTCGCCACGGCCCCGCAGCCGTCCTAGCGCACGCGCGCGGTCAGCGCATCGAGCGAGAGCGGCTCGTCGGTGATCAGCAGGTACATGATATACTCCCCCAGCAGCGCTCAGAGCCGCATGCTGTCGCCCGCCAGCGCCCGAAAGACGAGCAACGTAACCGTGGCGACGGCGAGCAGCAGCACCGACAGCGCCAGCGCGGTGTAGAGGTTGGCCTCCATCGCCGTCATGATCGCCAGCGACAGCGTCTGCGTGCTGCCGCGCAGGTTGCCGGCGAACAGCATCGTCGCGCCGAACTCCGACAG